>JAKEHP010000326.1 GCA_022614955.1 Candidatus Methylomirabilota bacterium | reverse complement strand
CTGTGCCGCCGCCTTCAAGCGGGAGGGGGTGGGGGAGACCGCCAAGACCCTGCGGGTCCGCGAGCATGAGGCCTACCGGGCGCGGGCGCGCCGGTGGACGTTCGTCCTCTCCCTCGTCTTTCCCGGGGCGGGGCACCTCTACGCTGGGGCCGCCGTCGCGGGCTTCCTCCTCCTGGCGGTGGCCCTCTGGGCCGCCCTGCAGGGCCTGCTCCTCCCCTGGTTCCTTCCCGCTCTCCACCTCCCCCAGCCGGCGGAGCGGCTCTTCGCCGCATCCAGCAGCGCGGTGGTCCTGGCCTGCTACCTCTGGTCGCTCCGGGCCCACAAGAAGGTGAGCGTCTGATGGCCCTGGAAGGGACCCTCAAGGACTTCAATCTCCCCGACATCTTCCAGCTCATCGGCTACCAGAAGAAGACCGGGCTGCTCACCCTCAGCCGAGAGGCGGAGCAGGTGGTGGTGAGCCTGGCGGACGGAATGGTGGTCTGGGCCAGCCCCGGGGAGGAGGTCTTCGACGAGCTGATGGGCCGGGCGCTAGTGCGGCGCGGGATCATCAACCAGACCCTGGCCAACGAGCTGACCCGGAAGCGGCGGGAGACCCAGCAGGGCCTGGTCTACCTTCTGCTCAAGCAGGGGGACGTCCCGCCGCTGGAGCTGCAGCGGGTCGTGGAAGTCAAGGTGCGGGAGCTCCTGTACCGGGTCTTCCGGTGGCAGGACGGGCACTACCAGTTCACGGCGCTCCCCACGCTGGATTTGAGCCAGGGGCGGATTGACGCGGTCAGTACGGAGAACCTGCTACTCGAGGCCATCCGGCAGATGGACGAATGGCCCCTGATCCAGCGCCAGCTCCCCTCCGTGGACCTGAAGGTCGGGAAGAACGAGGAGCGGCTCGGCGGGGTGGACGTGGAGAAGCTCACGCCGGCCGAGCGGCAGATCCTGGAGCTGGCCGACGGGAAGCGAACGGCGCGGGATATCGCCGAGGCGAGCGGGCTGGAGGAGTTCGACGCCTTCAAGACCGTGGCCGACCTCATCGCCGACGGGGTCCTGGCGGTCGCGGCGCCGGAGTACGCGCAGCGGCAGGCCGTGCAGGCCGTCGCGGCTCCGCGGGAAATCCCCGCCTGGCTCTTCCGGGGCGTCCTGGGGGGGATCCTGGCGGCGGCCCTCTTCCTCCAGGTCGGCCTATGGCGGCAGGACCCGCTCCTGCTTCTCCCGGCGGCGGGGAAGGGGGAGGCTGGATGGGACCTCCTGCGCCGGCACAAGCTCCAGGCCGATCTCTGGCAGGTGGAGCGGGGGATCCACCTGTATCTGCTCTCGACCGGCCGCCTGCCGGCCCGCCTGGAGGCGCTGGTCGAAGCCGGCACCCTGTCGGCTCGCCAGCTCCGCGATCCCTGGGGGCAGCCCCTCCGGTACCAGGTGCAGGGGCTGGAGTACCGGCTCGAGGGAAGCCACCCCCTCCCACCGCCCCCCCGGTAAGGCCGCTCCGGTCTCCCGCGCGCTCCCTCTCGCCGCCATCTCCGCTCCTCTCTGCTCCGCTCCGCGGCTCACGCGGCGCCCTCGCCGCGCCGCTGCCCGCGCGACGTTGACACTCTCTCGAGGCGTGTGGTAGCGTGAATCGGCGCATTGCGTGCGAGGCGAGGAGAAGGGCAATGTTCACAGACACACGGCGTTTCGTCTGGTCCGGGCTGGTGAGCATCCTTGTGGTCGCGGCCCCCGCCGTCTCCGCGCCGCAGGCTGTGGCCGCCAAGCCCTCGATGGAAACGCTTCAGGCAATTCAGGAGGCGTTTGTCGAGGTGGCAGAGCGGGTGAAGCCCTCGGTGGTGAACATCAATACGACCCAGAAGGCGCGGCCGCCGCGGCGGCCACAGATCGAGCCCTCCCCCCGCGGGCCGCTCCGGGACTTCTTCGGCGAGGACTTCTTTGAGCGCTTCTTCCGGGAGGGGCCGCGGCGGGACCTGGAACGGCGGAGCCTCGGCTCGGGGGTCATCATTGATCAGCAGGGCTTCATCCTGACCAACAACCACGTCACCGAGCGGGCCGACGAGATTCAGGTGACCCTCTCCGACAAGCGGACCTTCAAGGCGAAGGTGGTGGGGAGCGACCCCAAGACGGATCTGGCGGTCATCCGGATCGAGAAGGCGACGGGCCTGGTGCCGGCCCAGCTCGGAGATTCGGACCGGATCCGGATCGGGGAGTGGGCGATCGCCATCGGCAACCCCTTCGGCTTGGCCCAGACGGTGACGGTGGGGGTCATCAGCGCCACGGGCCGGAGCAACGTGGGGATCACCGCGTACGAGGACTTCATCCAGACGGACGCCTCCATCAACCCGGGCAACTCGGGCGGGCCCCTCCTGAACGTCCGCGGAGAGGTCATCGGGGTCAATACCGCCATTGTGGCGGCGGGGCAGGGGATCGGCTTCGCCATCCCCATCAACATGGCCAAGGGCATCAAGGACATGCTCATCGCTCAGGGCCGCGTGATCCGGGGCTGGCTGGGGGTGCAGATCCAGAGCCTCACGGAGGATCTGGCTGCCCAGTTCGGCGTGAAGCCGAACGAGGGAGCCCTGATCGCCAGTGTCCTGAAGGACGGACCGGCCGAAACGGGGGGCCTGAAGTCGGGGGACGTGATCCTCGAGGTGGACGGGGCGAAGGTGACCGGGGTGTCGCAGCTCCAGCGTCTCGTGGCGGCCGCCCCCCCGGGCAAGCAGGTGCACCTCAAGGTGCGGCGGGAGGGCCGGGACCTGTCCCTTACGCTCGCCGTCGGGGAGATGCCCGCGGAGGAACCGGTGGCGGCGGCGGCGCCCGGGGAGCAGGGCGCCGGCCGGTACGGGTTCAAGGTGCAGGACCTCACCCCCGAGCTCCGGGAGCAGTTCGGTCTCCGGGAGGCGGACGGGGTCGTGGTGTCGGAGCTGGATCCGCAGGGACCCGCCGCCCAAACGGGTCTGCGGCCGGGGGATGTCATCCTGGAGGTGGGCCGCCAGAAGGTGAGGAACAGCAAGGAGTTCGCGGCGGCGGTGCGGCGCGCGGGGGAGCGGGGACTGCTCCTGCGGGTGTGGCGGGACGGGGGGAGTCAGTTTGTGGTGGTCCACCCGGAGAAGGGGTAGGAGGGGGTGCTGATGGCCGGCCG
>JAKEHP010000325.1 GCA_022614955.1 Candidatus Methylomirabilota bacterium | reverse complement strand
GAGGGGTGCAACTCCCCGCCCGCCGTCCTTGACAGCCCCGGGGGCCGGTGCTAGAAGGGGGCGGCTTTCGCCAGGGGAGGGCAACGTGCCCCGAGTGACAGGCGCCGATCTGCTGCTGCAAGCCCTGAAGCGGGAGGGGGTGAGCTACCTCTTCGGCCTCTGCGGGGACCACGTAAACCCCCTCTTCGTGGCGGCCCGACGCCACGGGATCGGAATCGTGGACGTCCGCCACGAGGCGGCCGCGGTCCACATGGCGGACGGCTGGGCCCGGGTCACGGGGCGTCCCGGGGTCTCGGTGGTCACCGGAGGCCCCGGCCATACCAACAGCCTGACCGGGGTGGCCACGGCGGCGGCCGCCGGCAGCCCCGTCATCGCCATCAGCGGCTGCTACGAGGTGGCCCAGAAGGGGCGCCTCGCCTTTCAGGAGTTAGACCAGGTGACCCTGATGCGCCCCGTGACGAAGTGGGCCTCCCTGGTCACCGAGGCGGTCCGCATCCCGGAGATGGTGGCTACGGCGTACCGGGAGGCCCTGACGGGACGGCCCGGTCCGGTCCACCTGAGCATCCCGCTGAGCGTCCTGAGCCGGGAGGTGGAGGCACCCCCGCCCCTGGCCGAGACCCGTCCGCCCGTCTTCCCCCTCCCCGACCCGGGCGCCATCCGGCAAGTCGTGGAGCGGCTGGCTGCGGCGGAGCGTCCCGCCTGCGTGGTCGGGAGCGGGGCCTTCTGGGCCAAGGCTGGCGGCGCGCTAACCCGCTTCGCCGAACTCACACGCACCCCCTGCTTTACGATTGACTTGGCCCGCGGCCTTCTCTCGGATGACCATCCCCTCTGCTTCGGGTACGCCGACCCGATTCTGAACGAGACAGGCAAGGCCCTCCGGATGGCCGACCTCATCCTCCTGGTGGGTAAGCGCCTGGACTTCCGGCTGAAGTTCGGCGAAGTCTTCGACCCGGGGGCCGTCGTCGTCCAGATTGACATTGACCCGGCCGAGATCGGCCGCAACCGCCCCATCCAGGTCCCGCTGGTGGCCGACGCCGCGGCAGCGCTCACTGCTCTCGCGGCCGAGGCGGCCCGCCAGGGAGGCTGGCGGGAGCGCCCGTGGCTCGAGCAGTTGCGCCGCCAGCAGAAGGCCTGGCGGGAGTCCTGGGCGAAAGGGGAGATGTCGGAGGAGGCCCCGCTGCACCCGCTCCGCCTCTGCCGAGAGGTGCGACCCCTCCTGCCC
Source organism: Candidatus Methylomirabilota bacterium (assembly GCA_022614955.1). Lineage (GTDB taxonomy): Bacteria > Methylomirabilota > Methylomirabilia > Methylomirabilales > JACPAU01 > JACPAU01. The sequence continues at coordinate 16,931 of JAKEHP010000325.1, read as the reverse complement.
GAGGATGGGGTCGTGGTCATTGACGCCGGCGACTTCCCCCAATGGCCCCGGATGACCCTGCCGGCCCGGCGGTCCGGGCACTGGATCCGCGTCGGCAGCCTGGGGACGGTCGGCGCTGCCCTCCCGCTCGGCTTGGCCGCAAAACTGGCCCACCCGGAATCGCCGGTGTTGATCTTTATGGGGGACGGCGGAATGGGGTTCTACGGGTTCGAATTGCACACGGCCGTCCGCCTCGGCCTCAATGCCGTCATCATCGTGGGCAACGACCAGGGGTGGGGGATGGAGCGGGAGATCCAGGCCGCCCTCTACGGGCGGGAGCAGATCGCGGGCTGCGAACTGGGGCTCGTCCGGTACGACGAGATCATGCGCGCCCTCGGGGGCCACGGCGAGTTCGTCGAGCGCCCGGCCGACCTGCTACCGGCTCTCACCCGGGCGCTCGCCTCCGGCAAGCCAGCCGTCGTGAACGTCCTCATCCGCAAGGGCACCGTCAGCCCCCTCACCGCCGCTAGCATCGCCGCCAAGCGCTCACAATAGGCATCTGCACTGGAACAGGAACGCGGTGAGGCTATGGCCTCGGGAGAACTCTGGAGGCCTGAAAAGCCAACATCGGTCCCTCTATTCGAGGGTTCTAGATGAAATCAGCAATCAATCACCTTTCTTTCGAAAGAGACGAATGAAGGGCACCTATATCTCAGCGTTTCAATCCTAGCTCGCTCAGCAATCCCGCGGCAAACCTCCGGATCATAAGGTAGTCTTGCTTCGGAGAGCGAATGCTTCAGCCTCTCTTTGGGATCGAGAATCTCCTCTAGCGCGCCCTGGACCGCTGCTACTTGTCGGCCGCCCCTGGAAGTCGCCACGGCGTTTATAGCATCGATATCCGCAAGGAGCCAGGTCTCCATCGCCCTCCGGACAGCGTGGACCTTAATTCCTCTCGGAAAAGAGAAGGCCGCCCCGCCCACTCGATCCTGCATGGCCTCCTCAAGCTCCTGGGGCTCCCTACCACCAGAATCCCGAATCACAAGAGCCTTATCAACTGGTCTACCGTGCATCACGTGCTCGAGATCTCTCAGCGTTACCCGAATAAGCCTCATCAATCCTGAAACCCCGCCTGCCTCGCGGGCAAAAACCTCAACGCGTGCTGAGGTGATCTTCCGAATGAGCTCACGATAGACAGGCGAATCATAGGGTCCCTCAACAAGAACACCATAGCTCACTCTACCCACTCCCCAGGGCGCCCGAATAGTACAGCTCCCCCAGGCCGGCCTCTTCCCGAGTAAGAAGCTCCCGCAAGTGCTGCTTATCGCTCGGGTATGTCAAGTGAGTCCCACCATCGCGTTTTTCGACAACGATCAGCTCCTCCAAATCAACTTTGTCCACTAAATGGGGCGAGTGCGTCGTCGCAACGATCTGGGCCGAGCGACCAGGTCCCAACTCCGTTTGTACCTGGCGCAACAACTCGACTAGGGTCTCCAGCAACTTCGGGTGAAGGTGGTTTTCTGGTTCCTCTATACAATACAATGCGGTACCCAACTCTAGAGGGCAAAAAATTAAAGAAAGCAACGCAATGAAGCAGAGCTCTCCATCTGACATTTGCCAAACCGAGACTGGCCGTCGTAGATGTTTTTCAGTAGATGCCAGAAAAACGGTGGCCTCTTGAGTGGGCCACGTGAACACATCCTCAAGCTCAGGAAACACATCCTTAGCGACGCTTCCGATTTTCGCAAATGACTCCCGGTACCGGGTTTGCAGCATCATAAGCCATGACGAAAGATTAGCGCCATCCTCGGAGAGGACACCTGCCGCGGCCGTGGGATTAAATCTCTTCATGACCTGGGGAACAAGCCTATAGAATCGCCACGAGCCAATAAAATTCCGGAGGAGATTGCCTCCCCAATCCGGGATTTCAAATTCAAGCGCGGATCTGTCTCTATCAAGAACGTGAGAAATTATGCGACCATCGGAGTTCTTCAGCACCCTCTTCCCATCTTCCTTGTCGATCAGGTTGTAGCGGACACCCGAACTAGAAGCAGATAAGAGCTCCTCCTGTACTGTCACCGTCCCCCTGGGATCGCCCAGGATGGATAGGTCGTATTTCCAGCGTAGAGGCGTGGTCGAGCTCTCATCTGTTACTAGATCACCTTCAAGCGAGATTGAGATAACGTTTGAGTCCCCGCCCTTCCAAACGACCTCAGAAAACCCACCGAGGGAATTTACCGCATTTTGGAGACCGTAAACGCCCGGCTGCGGCAGAACCATACGAAAGAGGAAGCGGAGAACGTCGACGAGATTGCTCTTACCAGACATATTTGGGCCTACTAGGACGTTACGTAATCCCAGGGAAAGGGAAACGTCCTTGAGGGACTTGAAGTTCGTAATCCGGATTCTGTTTATCATCCCTTCTCCCCCACTGGAAAATGGGCTGCTTCAGCTCTGTTGGATCTTAGCCCATCGCAGTCCAGCTTTCTAGCCGGGTAAGAAGAAAAATTCGGTGTCGCCGCAGTTGACCTACACTCGGGGCTGGAAGGATCTTTCGAATGAGCCCATTCGCTTTTGACCGCACCTGGACAACCCCCCGGCTTATTTGGGATAGCAGTAGCTCTCTAGGATGCGGCGCATCTCAGGGCCGATCGGCAGGGCGCGACTGGCGTCGAAGTCCATCCAGACGGCGACGGTGCTGCCGTCCCCCACCACCCCTTCGCTTCCCTTTCGGAAGATCCCGTACTCAAGCGTGAAGGATTTCCCGCCGACCCGGGTCACCCGGAGGCCCACCTCTAACTCGGCCGGGTAGCGGACCTGCTCACGGAAGTTGCACGCTGCGTGCACCACCGCGATCCCCTGTCGGGGGTGCTCCCGGAACCGCCCGAGGTTCACGGCATCGAAGAACGCCGTCCGGCACGACTCCAGGTAGGTGAAGTACTTGGTGTGGTTCACGTGCCCCAGGGCGTCCATGTCTGCCCACCGGACGGTCGCGGGGATCCAGAAGGCCAACCGGTCGCGCGTGGGCGGGGCCTCCATCAGACCAGGCTCCCCGTAACCCGCGCCTCCGTCACCTGCTCCACCCGGACGCGGGCCGCCTGCCCCTCGAGCCGAGCCTCCGCCTCGACCAGGACCGGGATGTAGTTGTCGGTGAGGGCCGTCAGGCGCCCTGTGGCCTGGTCGCGCTCGGCCAGGACGACGGCCGGCAGAACCTGCCCGACCGCCCGCTGGCGGAAGGCCAGGCTCTTCTCCTGGCCGAGGGCCCGGAGGACCGCGTTGCGCCGGGCCTTGACCTGCGGGGGAACCTGGTCCGCCATCCCGGCAGCCCGGGTGCCTGCGCGCTTGGAATAGGTGAAGACGTGCAGGTAAGCGACCGGCAATTCGGCGAGAAGCGCCACCGTATTCTGGAACGCCTCCTCCGTCTCCCCGGGGAAGCCGACGATGACATCCACTCCGATCGCGACATTCGGGCTCGCCTCCACAGCCGACTGGACCGTGTGGCGGAAGTGCCTGGCCCGGTAGGAGCGGGCCATGGCCCTGAGGATCCCGTCGTCCCCGCTCTGGAGCGCGAGGTGCAGGTGGCGGCAGATCCGGCCGCTTTCCGCCATGAGGCCGATGAGGTCCTCCCGGACCTCGTGGGGGTGAAGCGATGAGAGACGCAAACGGGGAAGGTCGGTCTCGGCCAGGATGCGGCGGACGAGATCGCTCAGCCAGGCCCTGGGCGTAAGGTCCCAGCCGTAGGTCCCGAGGTTCACTCCGGTTAGGACCACCTCGGGGTGCCCGGCCGCGGCCAGGCGGCGGGCCTCCGCCACCGCGGCGTCGGGCGGCAGGCTCCGGTTCGGTCCCCGGACCGCCGGGATGATGCAAAAGGTGCAGGCGAAGTTGCAGCCGTCCTGCACCTTCAGGAACGGCCGCGTGCGGTTTGGGTCGGTCGGGGCTGCCGCCGCCTGGAACGTCCGGAGGGCCCGGATATCCCCCACCATCGCCCGCGGCGGGCTCCCCCAGGCGAAGTCCCGGAGGTAGCGGAGCACCTCCCCCTTCTCGGCGTTCCCCAGGACCAGGTCCACTCCCTCGATCCCGAGGAGGGCCTGGGGGTTCGCCTGCGCGTAGCAGCCTGTGGCCACCACAAAGGCCAGGGGGTTGCGCCGGACCGCCTGCCGGATGAGCCGGCGGGAGTCGCCGTCGGCGCGCGCCGTCACCGTGCAGGTGTTGATGACATAGACGTCCGCCTCGTTGCTGAAGGGGACGGTCTCGTAGCCATCGGCCCGGAAGGCGTCGGCCATCAGGTCGGTCTCAAACTGGTTCTGCCGGCACCCGAGGGTCGCGAAGGCTACTCGCACCGCCGGTGCTCCTCGAGCAGCTCGTCCAGGCGCTTCAGGTTCACCACGTCCTCCCGGTTGTACTCCAACAGCGTCGCCAGCGCCTCCCCGTCCCCGTAGGCCTCGTACCGGTGCCAGAGGCGCATGGCATCGAAGCCGTCCAGCCCCTTCGTCCAGCGGCGGATGCCGAGTCGCTCCTCCACCCGCTTCAACCCGCCCTTGAGGCCCACGCGCCAGCACTCGAGCATGAGGTCGCAGGACTCAAACTCCGCGGCCAGGTCCGCCCCCAGGCGGCGGTGGATGACCGGAAGGTCGAAGCGGCTGCCGTTGTAGGTGCAGAGGGTCCGCAGCCCCTCGAGAATCCGGTATAGGCTCACCTCCGTCACCTGGGGGCCGACCAGTTGGACGCAGCCCCGATCGTCGGCGTACAGCCCGACGACCGTGATCCCCCCCTCGAAGGAAGTCTCGATGTCGAGGTAGCCCCGCACCGACCGCCCCCCGCCGACGCCCGCGACGCTTTGTCGTGCCGCTGAACGCCGATTAGGATAGCATAGGGCGGCGGCGGTGCAACGGCCGAGTCGCCCCAATCCTCGAGGGTCGGTCCGGACGGGGAACAAGATGAAGATCGGGATCGTGGGCCTTCCGCAGGTGGGGAAGACCACCGTCTTCCGCCTGGCCACCGGTCAACACGAGCCGCCCGCGGGCCGCGCCCCGCTTGAGCCTACCCAGGCCATCGCCCCCGTCCCCGACCAGCGCCTTACTGCCCTTGGCCGGATGCACCCGGGGAAGAAGGCCGTGCCGGCCACGGTTGCCTACCTCGACTCCCCTGCGGTGCAACGGGGCGCCGGGAAGGGGGAGGGGCTCGGGAGCCCGATCCTGACGCCGCTCCGTCAGGCGGACGCGCTCCTGCACGTGGTCCGGGCCTTCGAGGACGCCCGGATCCCGCACGTCGAGGGGAGCCTCGACCCGTCGCGCGACGTCGGCCTCCTGCACACGGAGCTCCTCCTGGCGGACCTGGAGGTCGCCGAGAAGCGGGTCGCCCGAATCGAGGAGGCGCTGCGGAAGGGACGCAAGGACCAGAACGTGCGGGAGCTGGAGGCGCTCCGGCGGAGCGCGGACGCCTTGCAGGCGGGGCGGCCCCTCCGGGACGTGGACTTCCCCCCCGAGCAGGAGCGGCTGCTCCGGGGGTTCCAGTTCCTCACCGCCAAGCCCCTCCTCCTCCTGGTGAACATCGGGGAGGAGGACCTGGGGAAGGAGGAGGCGATCCTCGCCGGGCTCCGGCCCTTCGCCGGGCCCCGGGTGGCCCTCCTGGCCTTCGCGGCGAAGACCGAGGCCGAGATCGCCCGGCTGTCCCCGGAGGACGCCGCCCTCTTCCGCAGGGAAATGGGCATCGCTGAGCCCGGGGCGGCGCGGCTGCTGAACGTCTCCTACGGGCTACTGGGGCTTGTCACCTTCTTCACGGTCGGGGATCAAGAGGTCCGGGCCTGGACGTTCCGGCGGGGGGCCAGCGCCCTGGAGGCGGCCGGGACCATCCACACCGATTTCGCCCGGGGGTTCATCAAGGCGGAAGTGGTCCCCTTCACGGCCCTGGCCGAAGCCGGCTCTCTGCCCGCCGCCAGAAAGAAAGGGGTCCTGCGGCTGGAGGGAAAGGACTACCCGGTCGCCGACGGTGACGTCATCACGATCCGGTTCAGCGTGTGAGGACCGTCAATCCGGCTCCGGGCCCGGAGCCGGCCGATCCGGCTGGTGCGTGAGCTCCCCATACAAAGCCGTATGGAGCCAAACAAAATCAACGAGGGCCGGGCAGGATGCGCCCGGCCCTCGAAAGCCTTCGGATGCCAGCAACCTGTCAGCCCGGCAGGTTCACCACGATGGACTTGGTCTCCATGTACTCCTCGAGACCCTCCTGGCCCCCCTCCCGGCCCAGGCCGCTCTCCTTGAAGCCGCCGAAGGGGATCTCGTGGGTGTAGCCGGCGGCATCGTTGACCCCTACGAGGCCGTACTCCAGCGACTCGGCCACCCGAACGACGCGCCCCAGGTCCCGGGTGTAGAGGTAACTGGCCAAGCCGAATGTGGTGTCGTTGGCCCGCCGGATCAGCTCCTCTTCGGTCTTGAAGGTGAGGATCGGTGCCACCGGCCCGAAGATCTCCTCCTGGCACACCGGCCACTGGTCCTTCACGTTGGTAAGGACCGTCGGGGCGTAGAAGTACCCTTTGGCCAGGGGGCCCTCCTTCAGGGGCCCGCCGCCCGCCAGCACCGTGGCCCCCCTGGCCACGGCATCCTCCACCAGGCCGTGGACCTTCTTCCGGCCCTCCTCATTGATGAGGGGCCCCACCTGCATCCCGGGCTCGAAGCCGGACCCGACCTTCAGCGCCTTCACCTTCTCGACGAAGGCCGGGATGAAGCGATCCGCGACAGTCTCCTGCACGTAGAGGCGGTTGGCGCAGATGCAGGACTGGCCCCCCACCCGGAGGTACTTGATGGCCACGGCTCCCTCGACGGCAGCCGCGAGGTCCGCGTCCTCGAAGACGATGAAGGGGGCATTGCCCCCCAGCTCGAAGGAGATGCGCTTGATCTGCTTCGCCGCCCTCTCCATGAGGGTCTTCCCCACCTCGGTGGAGCCGGTGAAGCCGACCTTCTTGACTAGGGGGTTGCCCATCAGCTCCTCGGCGATGGGGACGGAGCGGGCCCCTGTGATCACATTCAGGACACCGGGCGGCACCCCGGCGTCGTGGCACGCCCGGGCGATGGCCAGGGCCGTCATGGGCGTAGCCGACGCCGGCTTCAGGACCACGGTGCAGCCCGCGGCCATGGCCGGGGCGATCTTGCGGGTGATCATGTTGGCGGGGAAGTTCCAGGGCGTGATGGCCGCCACAACCCCCACCGGCTGGCCGACCACCCACAGCCGCTTGTTGGGGAAGGGCGAGGGGACCAGCGCCCCGTATGCGCGGCGCGCCTCTTCGGCGAACCAGCCGAAGTAGCCCAGGGAGAAGCCGACCTCTCCCCTGGCCTCGGCGAAGGGCTTGCCGTTCTCCAGAACCACCAGTTTCGCGATCTCGTCCACCCGCTCCTGCATCAGCCCCTGGACCTTCCGGAGGATCTCCCCCCGCTGCTTCGCCGGCGTGGCCGCCCAGCTCGGGAAGGCCTGGTGGGCTGCCTGGATGCCCCGCCGGGTCTCGGCGGCGCCGGCATCGGCGATGTCGGCCACGTGGTCTCCCGTGGCTGGGTCCCGTACCTCGAAAGTGCGCCCGCCGTCAGCGTCCACCCACTTGCCGTTGATGTACAACTGGTACCGCTGCGCTGCCATAGGACACCTCCTCCCTGCGTCGAGGGCCAGAACGCGCTACCGCTCGAAGGTGATTGCCGCCTGGGGCAGGAACCTCTCCGCCCCGCCGATAGTGGGAAAGCCCCTCCCCTCCCGATGGACCCCACAGGAAGGGCAGGTCACACCGGGGAGTGAGGCCATCAGGAAGGTCTGCCGCTGAAAGGAGTCCAGAGGGCGCTAGATCCGCCTCGAGGGTGCGCTGCGCGAGTTCACCACCGCCCCCACTTCCCCGAGGCCATCCGCAGTATAGGCCCGGAGGGTGGCTGTGTCAAACCCGTCCCACTTCTTCCCGGATCGCCCCCGACCTCCCGCACCACCGGCGGATAGTCGGGCGTGGGATTGAGGGGGCAGGAGCAGAGGTATTCTCCCGGCTTCATGAGTACCTCGTAGTCCCTCGTCAGGCCGGGATCGAGCCCGCCCCCGACTTTGGACCTTACCTCTTCTGCCTTACCTCTTCACCCTGACGAAGGGCCTCTTCGAAAAAGGCGATTAATCGGCGCCGATAGATCTCTCCGTACTTTTGGAGCGTCCCGATGTGGCGGGCATCGGGGACGATCCAGAGTGTCTTGGGTTCCCGAGCCGCCGCGAAGAGATCTTCGGCATGGGGATAGGGTACGATCTCGTCCGCCTTGCCGTGGATAATAAGAAGCGGGATGGGTGACACCTTATGAATGACGGGCCTGGGGCTGAATCGGTCCGAGACCAGGAAGGACAGGGGCCACTGAAAAGGCCAGGTGAGCCAGGTACCCGCAAGCTTCTCGCGTACAATCGCACGATAGCCTGAGAAGGCGCTGTCGATCACCACGGCCCGAATGCCTTCCCTTGTCTGTTCCGCAGCGACGTAAACGGCGATCGCCCCTCCCAGGCTTTGGCCAAACAGGATGAGGCGCTGCGGATCCACGTCCGGCCGCGTCCGGACGTAGCGGACCGCCGCCGCGGCATCGTCCTGGATGCCGGTCCGGTCCAGACTCCCGGCGGATCTTCCATATCCGCGGTAGTCGAACGCGAAGACGTTATACCCCTCCCCCGGAAGCCATGCGACATTCCAGAAGTGGGTCGTAATATTCTCTGCGTTGCCGTGAAAGTGAACCACGGTCGCCCGTGCCCGGGCATGCGTCTCCAGCGCGGACCGGCCGCCAGGTCCTCCGGAGGCCGGGAAGAACCAGCCGTGGAGCCGCTTCCCGTCAAGGCTCTCAAAGAAGACGTCCGTGTACTGAAGACCCAGGGACGTGGGATCGACAAACCGGTGTCTCGAGGGGTAGTAGAAGACATTGTTGCAGCCGAGGAGCATCGCCAGAGCGAGCAAGGCTGCACCAGGCCACCTCCTCGAAGAGGGACCTTCTCGTTCTCTAAAAATAGACATTCAGCGTGACCACCGACTCGTTCTGTCGATCCCGACGGTTGAGCTCCAGTCTGAGGGCAAGGTTTTTCCCGAGCGCAACATTTTGTTGGAGGGAGGCCCTCAGGTCGTCGGAACGATCCCCCACCAGGAAGTTGAGATACGTGGCCGTCAGATTGACCCGCCAGCCGCGAAGAGGTTCAGCGAGCAGGCCCACCGTCCCGCCGCCGCCGATGCGATAGTCCTTCTCGTACGCCTCCCCATAGTTGAAATCTAGCTCGGCCAGCGCATACAGCAGCTCCCGCCCGACCACCTTTCCCTCAATTGCCCCGCCGGCACCCATGTTTAAATTATACGCGCTGCACAAGCCACAGCCATCCCCAGGGACCGTTTCCAATCCTGCACTCGCCTTCCAGGACGGCTTCTTGAAAAAGGCATCGAGGGGAGAGAGAGAAACCAGGCTGACCAGCGTCAACCGCTCGAGACGGATCTGATCCCGGTGGGCGTACCGGCGCACCCGGGCCGAGAGGACCTCGATCTGCCCATCCGGAGCATACGCCGTCGCGTCGTCCAGCAGATCGTGGTAGGCCGGGCGGATCGCGAGCTCCACGAACGGCTCGCCGGCCCGCCAGCCGATCCCGATCCCCGCACGAGCGCTACCGTGTCCCGTTTCCGGAGGCGCCGTGATGGGATCGATCTGCTGCTCCTCTGTCGGGAGCTTCAGGCTGCTCCGCTTTTCCAACACGACGCGTTGATTCCTCTGGATCTCTGGAGTTTCGCCTTCCGAGACGGCCAGGTACCGGAGGGAATCATAGGCCACGTCCAGCACCACCGCCTGCCGGTGAGCCGGAAGGGCGACGAATCCCCCCTCGTGAACCGCCTCGGACCGCGACCGGATCTGCCCCAGCCAGCTCCGCTCCTCCTCCGTCAGGAACTCTCGCTTGCGCCGGATCTGCGTGCTGCGGGATGGGCGATAGATCACCTCGGACACGAGCCCCGGCTGCTCCGCGACCCAGCGGACCGTCTCGGTCGGGATGACCCAGAGACGGGGACGATCCGTCAGGTGGAGGCTCGGATCGGCGATCTCCAGGAGGGAGAGCAGGTGATAGGAACAGTTCTCCGTCAAGAAGTAGTAGTCAAAGTGGGTATTCCCCAACTCCCAGGCGTGCATCAACATCCGCTCGATCTGGTCCGGGGTGAAATTGAGCCGGTACTCCCAGATGTCGCGGTTCTCCATCTCGCTGTACTCCTGGACCTTGAGGTAATAGGGGAACATCGAGAAGTATCCTTCGAACCCGCCCGTGAGTCCCAGCACGGCGAAGGCGATGGCGTCTTCGGTTGTAACGTTGGCGGCGAAGTTGATCGCGTAGGCCAGGAGTCGCGTCCCCTCGGTCTGCCCCTTCTGGTCAATCCGGAGGAGGGTATGGCCGAACATCGATGAGGGATTGTTCATGTACGCGGACGCGAAAATCAGGGTCACGGATTCCGCATCGAACGCCTCCATCCAGGTCCGAAACCGCTGGCACTCCCGTTCCGGCAGCAAGCCTCCATCAAAATTCAGCTCGTTCTTCAGCCACCGGTAACGCGCGGGGAAGGCACACTGGGCCTGCTGCTGCGAGGTCCCGACCAGCTCGTCACTGAAGAACTTCGCCAGGGTGGCCGCAAGCTCCGCCTGCGGATTGGTCCGTCCCTCGGGGGACAGGAAGAATCCCGGTCCGTCCGCCTCGCTCGTGAAGCCACGAAGGAGGTCCTTCCGGTAGTGCAGCAGGAGATGCCAGGAGCGCTGGCCGGAGAGGTTTTTTTCAATCGAGCGCCTGACCAGCTCGTCAAGGTAGGCTTGCTGGGCGACGATGTCCGAGGGCTCGGCCAGCCTAGTCTGGGCGATGCCGGCTGTGATGAGAAGAGAACAGACGATGCGAGCACCCAATCTTGTCCAGGTCGCCATCGGGGAGGTCACCTGGGGGAACTGAGACCGGAGGGAAGAAAAATGGCTAATACGACGACTCGTATTAGCCATTTCCCATGCAGAGGCCCTCTAGGACGTGGAACTCGAGCGGGGCCTCGGAAGACAATTTACCGTATGACAGCCTGCGACAGGACCGGGTGGGCGGACAGCTCACTATTCAAGGCAATCAGCATCTCGGTCGAGGTCGTGACCTCCGACTGAAACAGCACCCCATGCTTCTCCTGCGTCAGCGCGAAAAACGCCCCTTGCTGCTCGGCCGGGATCCCCATGAGCCGGGCGAGCGAGGTCAAGTGCTCCCCCCGGCCTTGGGCCATATCCTGCTTCAGGTTTTCGAAATTGACGCTGGCAAAGACGCTTACCTTCTGGTCATCCATCACGAACCCGTCATTCGTGCAGCCGGAGGTTCCTGACGTGATCCCAAAGGTCTGACTCCCGAAGGTGCCGTTCGTCGTCGCGGCGAGCGTCTGGTGGACGATCTTGTTCTGGCCCTTGGTTCCTGCCCAGGCTAGTTTGCCGAGACCACAGCCAGGCCCAGTTTCCTTGGACATATCGGCCAGCGCGGAGGACATCGGGATCATAGCAAACACTAGAGCCGCAACTACGAGCTTTTTGACCATAGCCCCCTCCTTTACGGTCTGAAGTGGACGGCCCAGGTAACGACTATTGAAAACGGCTTCTAGCACGGCGACCTCCGACTGTCAATAAGGAACTTCGCGAGGTTGGGCCCCACAGAAATGTCCGGTCTCTAAGCCATTGGAAGTAGCTGTCCTTTATGGGTTCCCCAATAAAATGGAACTTCCCGGCCCGTCGTATGGGCTGGGAAGGCTCTGTCACAGTTACCGCAACCCGGGGGCGCGCTCCCCCGGCTCCATCGCCGTCCTCCCCTTCTCAGGCGACTGGAATATAGGATTAGAGGACGGCTGTGTCAAAACCGGGCCACTTCTTCCCCGACTCGATCTGAGGCTACCGGGACATCAGTTGGCCCCGTACTGATACAAACGACATAAATTTTGTGACAAAAGGTCCGGGTGGCGCCGGATGCCGCCCCAGGTCCCCCGTAGCGGAGGGGGGGCCCAGCGGCCCTTGGCCGATGGGGGGAACCACGGGAGGGTTCCCCACGGGGGCCGGGGGCCGGGGCGGCGCCGGCGACAGGACCCGGACGTTGTCACTGTGATTCTGTCGTTTGTATTAGAACGGCCAGAACCGGGCGTAGCGAACGTCAATGGCCGCCTTGATCTCTGCCACCGGCTTCCCCTGCCTGAACAACGCATACGCATCCAGCGTAATGTCCTGGCAGATGCCTCAGGTGGCCGCGTGGCGATCCACGTAGCAGTCCAGGTTGTTCAGGTGGCCGTCCGTTTTACTGCACCCGCAGTAGCAGGGCATCTGCTCGATGAGCTCCGGCGCTGCCCGGGCCGCCCGGTACGCCTCGGCCGTCTTCCCCGTGAAGAGGGCGGGGTCCAGGGTTGTCGGCCGCGGGCGGCGGGGGACTGGGGTGAGGACGAAGGGGCGGCGCTGGCCCCAGGCGTCCAGCCCCCCCGCGCCGGCCCCCGCGGCCAGTGCGGTCACGCCGACCAGGATGGCCCGCCGGGAAAGGGCGGGCCCGGGGACACCATTCGCCGTGCGCCACTTCCTCATGGCTCCCTCCCTCCGAGCAGCTTCTCGATCTCGCTGGTGAGCATCTCCACGGCGATCTCCCCCACGTGCTTGTGGGCGATCTTCCCCTCCCGGTCAATGAAAAAGGTCTCGGGGACGCCGTACACGCCGTAGTCAATGGCGATCCGGCTCTTCGGGTCCATCCCGTTGGGGTAGCTCTTCCCGTGGTCTCGGATGAACTCCCGGGCGCTCTGCTCCCGGTCCTGGTAGACCACCCCTACCAGCACGAGCCCCCGGTCCCGGTACCGCTCCCAGGCGGCCTGGAGGCGCGGAGCCTCGTTCCAGCAGGCGGGAAAGCACCACGAGGCCCAGAAATTCACGACCACGACCTTCCCCCGAAGCTCCCGGAGGGAGAGACGGCCCCCGTCCAGGAGCGCCAGGGTAAAGTCGGGGGCGGGCCGGTAGATAAGAGGGGAGGGGATGTCCTTCGGGCTGCGGGTGAAGCCGTAGGCCAGCAGGGCGATCAGGCCGGCGGCCAGACCGATGGACAGGACCCATTTCCACCAGGGAAACGGCCGCCGGAGCGGAGCCGCCGCCTCGCTCCTGAGCACCTGCCCCAGCGATTGCCGCTCCTGCCCCATCGCCCCTCCGACGCCGCGGCGCGAGTCTCGCCCAGCCCCCGGCAGATCCCGCCTCGCCCATGATACACCAGGGCCTGCTGCGGGGGTATCAACCGGGAGGCGCCGCCGCCCAGGAGGATGCGCCCGCCGGCCCGGCGGAGCGGTGGCTGGGCGGTGCCCCTACCGGGTCAGGTGATGGGGAACGCTGGTGACCACAGTCCGCTTGGAGAAGAGGAGGACGGCCTTCAGCGCCAGGGCCGTCTGATTGTGGAGCAGGTGCTCCCACCAGTGGGCGGGGACAAACTCGGGCAAGAGCACGGTGACGAGATGCCGGGCGGATCGCCCCTTCACCTTTTCCAGGTACTCCCGGATGGGCTCCACCACCGACCGGTACGGGGAGTTCAGGACGACGAGGGGGACATCGGGCGCGTACTCCGCCCAATGCGCCCGCAACCGCTCGGTGGCGGCGGGGTCCAGGCTGACGGTCACCGCCTCCACGTCGCTACAGATGGCCTGGGCGTAGTGCAGGGCCGTCACGACCCCCCTGTGGATCCCGGAGACGGGGACCAGAACCGTGTGCCCGGTCGGCTCCTCATCCCGGAACCCCTCGAGCGAAAGCTGGGAAGTCACGTGGAGGTAGTGCCGCCGGACCTTCCGGAAGATGAGGATGAGACAGGGGACGAGCAGGATGACGATCCACGCCCCCTGGACGAACTTCGTCCCGGCGATGACCGTGAGGACGAGCCCCGTCGTGGCCGCCCCCACCCCATTGATGACGACGCCCCTCCGCCAGCCCGGCTTCCGCCCCCTCAGCCACCGCCGGACCATCCCCGCCTGGGAGAGGGTGAAGGAGAGGAACACCCCGACGGCGTAGAGGGGAATCAGCGCGTGGGTATCGGCCCGGAAGAGCGCCACCAGGAGGATCGCGAGTCCCCCCAGGATCACGATCCCATTGCTGTAAACGAGCCGATCCCCCATGTTGGCCAACTGGCGGGGCAGGAAGCGATCCTGGGCCAGGACCGAGGCCAGGCGCGGGAAGCCCGCGAAGGAGGTATTGGCAGCGAGGAGCAGGATCAGCGCCGTTGAGGCTTGGACCAGGAAGTACACGGGCGTTCGCCCGAAGACGCCCCGGGCGATCTGCGAAACCACGGTCTCCCCTTCCTGCGGGGCGACGCCGAAGGACCTGGCGAGGTAGGTCACCCCCATAAAGAGCGTAAGCAGGATGGCCGCCATCCAGACCAACGTGATTGCCGCGTTGCGGGCCTCGGGCGGGCGGAAGGCCTGCACTCCGTTGGCGATGGCCTCCACGCCGGTCAGGGCCGCGCACCCCGAGGCGAAAGCCCGGAGGAGGAGGATGAAGGGGACGGCGGCCGCGGCGGCGAGCGGTCTCTCCGGGACAATCGCTGCGTCCCCGCGAAAGCCCAGCACAACCGCCCCGCCGGCCAGCAGGAGGAGAAAACTGGCGATGAACAGGTACGTGGGGACGGCAAAGAGCCGCCCCGACTCCCGCACCCCCCGCAGGTTGGCCAGCATGATGACGACGATGCAGAGCGAGGCCAGGCTCACCCGCCAGGGGTAGAGTTGCGGGACGGCCGACGTGATGGCGGCCACCCCGGCCGCGATGCTCACCGCCACCGTCAGGAGGTAATCAATCATGAGGGCGGCGGCCGCCGTCAGGCCGGCCGTCTTCCCGAGGTTGTTCAGGGCCACGGTATAGGCGCCGCCCCCGGAGGGGTAGGCGTGGACCGTCTGCCAGTAGGAGGTGGCCACCACGACGAGGAGGAGGCCGATGGCGGTCCCGATGGGGAGGGTCCAGGCGAAGGCGGCCGCCCCGGCCAGGGCCAGGGCCAGGAGGATTTCCTCGGTGGCGTAGGCGACGGAGGAGAGGGCGTCGGAGGCGAAAACGGCGAGACCGGTGACCCTGCTCAGGCGCTCCTCCCTGGCTTGGGCCGTTGCCAGGGGGTCACCCAGGAGGAGCCGCTTTAATGAAGAGGACATGGCCGGGGGGGACTATACGCCCGCCCCCGGGGGGTGTCAAGGTGGGCGGGCTTGGGCCGATTCCGGCTCTGGGCGGCTCCACAGCACGCCTGCGGTTCGCGCCCGCCGGAGGCCGACCTCAGGGGCTTCCCGGGCGCGGGAGCAGGAGGAGGAGGCCGGGGAGGAGGGTGAGGCTGGCCAGGAGGATATTGCTGACGCCGAGGGTGAGGAGCAGGCCCAGGCTCGCGATGCCCCGGTGCTGGGCCAGGAGCAGGACGCCGAAACCGGCGATCGTCGTGAGGGACGCCAGGACCATGGACTTCCCCATGGCCGTGGCCAGGACGAACCGGCCCCCCTTCTCCTCCCGGAAACGGGCCACCAGGTTCATTCCGTTGTCCACCCCCATCCCCAGGATGAGGGGGAGGGCGAACAGGTTTGCGAGGTTGAAGTCCATCCCCAGGAGAGCCATCACCCCCAGCGTCCACCCCGTCCCCGCGAGCAGAGGGACCATGCTGAGGAGGGCGTGGCCGGCGTGCCGGAAGAGGATCGCCGAGAGCACGAAGATGGCCAGGAGGGCGTACAGACCGGCCTGTCCGTACCCGTACGTGAGGGCTCGGCTGGCTTCGAAGGTGTGGACGGGCGGGCCGGTCACGTCCGGGTCCACGCGGCGCAGCGCCTCAATGAAGCGGGCCGTGGCCCCGCGGTCCCAGATGTCGCCCCGGGGGTAGACACGCAGGAGCAAGCGGCCGCTCTCCCCCACGAAGCGGTTCCGCAGGCTGGCGGGCAGGGTGGCGGCCGTCAGGGGGGGCGCCTCCACGCTCCGCCGAAGGAGGCGGACCTTCTCGGCCAAGTCGGCACCGAGCCGGCGCTCATAGGCCGCGAGGTGCCGGTCTGCCCCCTCCGTCCTCGGCGCCGCCTCGAGGCCGGCCAGGACGCCTTCCAGGGCGTTGCGCGCGGCCGCGATCTCGGCCTCCCCGCCTTCCTCGCCCAGCTTGAACCGGATGCGCTTCAGGCTCTCCGCCAGGGCGGTCAGGTCCGGGGCCTCCCGGCGCACCCGCAGCACCCGCAGGCCTGCCATGGTTGGCCGCAGCGCCTGGAGGGTCCGGCGCTTCTCCTCCTGCTCCGCGGGCAGGAGGTCGGACACGCTCTCCACCCGGCCCACCTCGGGCAGGGCAGCGAAGGCGGCGTGGCGGCGCTCGGCCTCCGCGAGGGAGGGGGCGAGGCTGACGGCGAACCAGGTGGAGTGCCCCGCGCGGGCTTGCAGGCGCTCCTCGGTGACCACCGCCTCGCTGCTTCCGGGAAGGAGGCGCAGGAGGTTATAGTCGAAGCCGATGCGAGAGACGTAGGCCAGGGGGAGGAGGGCTAGGAGGGCCCCGGCGATCACGATGAGCAGGGGCCGCCCGAAGAAGCGGCCCCGTCCCCTGCCGGCCGGGGCAGGGGCGGGGACGGCTGGCAGCGGAGCGGGGGGGGCGGGTCGGCGCGAATCCTCGAGCGCGATGCTGGCCGGGAAGACGGTGACGCTGGCCAGGAAGCAGAGGAAGAGACCGCTGCCAGCGATGAACCCCAGCTCGGCGATGCCGCGGAAGTCGGTCAGCAGGGTGCTCCAGAAGGCGGCCACGGTGACCAGGGCAGCCCCCAGGACTCCCACCCCCGTCTGTCCCAGGCTCTCCTCCAGGGCAGCGGGGGCGTCTTTCCCGGCCCGCCTCGCCTCCTCGTAGCGCGCCAAGAAGTGAATCGGGAAGTTGATCCCGATCCCGATGAGGATGCTGGAGAAGACGGCCGACAGGAGATTCAGGTGGCCCACGGTGACCGT
>JAKEHP010000324.1 GCA_022614955.1 Candidatus Methylomirabilota bacterium | reverse complement strand
GTCCTCTACACCCGTGCCGGCATCGAGATCGGTGTCGCTTCGACCAAGGCCTTCACGGCCCAGCTCACCGCGGTCCTCCTCCTTGCCCTCAAGCTCGGCCTGGCGCGGGGCCTGGCCGATCGCGCGCTGGTCCGCCAGGTGATCAAGGGGTTGTGGGAGACGCCCGATCTCATGGCTGGCCTGCTCCGCCGGAGCGATGAAATCCACAGGGTCGCGGCTCGGTTCGCCGAGAGTCGGGATGTCCTCTACCTGGGGCGCGGCATCTATTACCCCCTGGCTCTGGAGGGGGCGCTCAAGCTCAAGGAGATTTCTTACATCCACGCCGAAGGGTACCCGGCGGGGGAGATGAAGCACGGCCCCATCGCTCTCATTGATCCCCGCATGCCCGTGGTCGCCATCGCCCCGAGGGGGCCGACCTACGAGAAGATGGCCAGCAATATCGAAGAAGTGAAGGCGCGAGACGGGATCGTCATTGCCGTGGCGACGGCAGGGGACAGCGAGATGGGAGCCAAGGCTGATCTCGTCATCCCCATTCCCCCTACCCTTCACTGGATCCAACCTCTGCTGGTCGCGCTGCCGCTCCAGCTCCTCGCCTATCATCTGGGGGTCTTGCGGGGCTGTGACGTGGACCAGCCCCGGAACCTCGCCAAGAGCGTGACGGTGGAGTGATGTCCGACGTCGTGATGGTCCGGGAGGAGCGCGATCGCTTCGGTCGGGTCCAGCGGTCCCGGCTGCGATACGCGGTCGAGTTCGATTCCGAGCGGGGCTTCTACCGGAGCCGGCTTCTCCCCGGGCACAGTCTGTGGCCCGAGCGGCGGCTTTCCCGCGTCGTGGCCCTGGGGGGCGGAACCGGGTTGCCGGTGGTCCTGATGGGGCTCCGCAGGCATCTCCCTTCAAATTGCCGCATAACAGCGGTGGTCACGGCGGCGGACGACGGGGGAAGCTCCGGGCTCCTGCGGGAGCAGTACGGCGTCCTTCCGCCGGGGGACATCCGGAACTGTCTTCTCGCACTGGCGGGCGGGGCGCCGGAGGTGTCGGCGGCGCTCCAGGTCCGGCTCGACGGGGCGGGGGGACCGGAGCATCCTCTGGGGAACCTCCTCCTGACTGCCCTGAGCAAGGTGGCGACAGACGAGGTGGCAGCGATCCGTCTAGCCGGGGACCTGCTGGGCGTGGAGGACGTCGTTCTGCCCTCGACCACAGGGCGGGTCCACCTGGTGGCGGACCTCGTCAACGGCCGCTGCATCCGCGGCGAGTCGGAGATCCCCCGGAGCGGTGCTGCCGTCGCCCGCCTCCGGCTCGATCCGCCCGACGCC
>JAKEHP010000323.1 GCA_022614955.1 Candidatus Methylomirabilota bacterium | reverse complement strand
GCCACGGAGCTCTCCCTGGAGGAGCAGCAGAAGCTCTGCATCGCCCGGCTCCTCCCGCTCAAGCCGACGCTCCTCCTCATGGACGAGCCCTGCTCCGCCCTCGACCCCATCGCCACGGCCAAGATCGAGGAACTCATGGTAGAATTGAAGCACCGGTACACGATCGTCATCGTCACCCACAACATGCAGCAGGCGGCGCGGGTCTCCGACTACACGGGGTTCATGCTGCTCGGCGAATTGGTGGAGTTCGGGGTGACCAAGGAGCTCTTCACGACCCCCGGGGACCCCAGGACCGAGGCCTACATCACCGGGCGCTTCGGCTAACGGAGGGGAGGGTGGAGCGAAACTTCGAGCGGGACTTGCAGATCCTGCGGGAGCGCCTCCTGGTCATGGGCGGGGTCGCCGAGACGATGATGCATAAGGCGATCCAGGCCCTGGTGGACCGCGACGAGGCCCTCGCGCAGGCCGTCCTGGCCCACGAGGAGGAGATGGACCTCCTCTGCATCGAGATTGACGACCGGTGCCTCACGCTCCTGGCCCTCCGCCAGCCCATGGCCTCGGACCTCCGCTTCATCGCCGCCGGCATCAAGATCAACAGCGACCTGGAGCGGATCGGGGACCAGGCGGTTTCCATCGCGCTGCGGGCCCGGGACCTCATCGCCCAGCCGCAGGTGAAGCCCCTCATTGACATCCCCCGCATGGCCCGCCTGGCCCAGGAGATGGTCCGGAAGAGCCTCGACGCCTTCGTCCGTCGCGACCCGGACCTGGCCCGCAGCGTCATCGAGGGCGACGACCAGGTGGACAGCCTGCGGGACCAGGTCTTCCGCGAGCTGCTGACCTACATGATGGGCGACCCGGGCACGATCCCCCGGGCGCTGGAGCTCATCCTCGTCTCCCGGCACCTGGAGCGAATCGCCGACCATGCGACCAACATCGCGGAGGACGTGATCTACATCGTCCGCGGCGAGGATGTCCGGGAGCGGGGGGACAAGGAACTTCGGAAGGGTCTGCGCCTGCCCGGTCCAAAGACTGCTTAGCGGAGGCCCCGGCGGCCCGCTCAGGAACGGGGGTAGCACCGCCCCGGAAGGGCCGGCCGCGACCCGAGCGAGGGAGCCCAGGAGACAGAACCGCCCCCCGAGCTGGGGAGCCCGGAGGGCGGTTCGAATTCTTTGCGTTGGTGGAGGCGGCGGGAGTCGAACCCGCGTCCGAGAAGGGATCCGTAGCCGCTTCTACGTGCGTAGCCTGCGAATTGATTCTCGCCCCGGAGGCGCCCACAGGCGGGCTCCCTTTGGGGCCAGCCCTACGTGCTCTCGCCCGCCGGCCCCGGGCCGGGCCGGAGGGCCAGCCTCCCTGTACGGCGCGGCTCCCGCCCCGGAAGGCGAAGGCGGGGACGCGTGGCTGCTAGTTAGGCAGCCAGGGCCAATTCGTGATTGGCAGGTGCTTGTTTCCCATGGGATTTACGAGGGTCATGGGACCTCGGCACGCCGCCGCTACACATCTCCTCCCCGTCGAAACCGAGCGCCCCCTTTCGTGAGTGGTCCGGGACCCGCGGGAGCCGGCACGGCAGGCCGGTCTCAGGACGCCTGCCGGACTGCCTTCAGGGCCTGGGCGATCTCCCGCTCCGTGGTCCGCCGCTTGATGTCCTCCCGCTTGTCGTAGAGCTTCTTCCCCCGGGCCAGCGCCAGCTCGACTTTGACCCGGCGGGCCTTCAGGCTAAAGGCCAGGGGGATGAGAGTGAGCCCCTTCTCCTGGACCTTCCCGATGAGCCGCCGGATCTCCTGCCGGTGCAGGAGGAGCTTCCGCTTCCGGAGGGGATCGTGGTTGAAGCGGTTGCCCGCCTCGTAGGGGCTGATGTGGCAGTTCACAAGGAAGACCTCGCCCCCCCTTACCTCCCCGTAGGCCTCCTTCAGGTTGGCCCGCCCGTCCCGCAGCGATTTGACCTCCGTCCCCTGCAGGGCAATGCCGGCCTCGAAGGTCTCCTCGATGTGGTAGTCGTGCCGGGCCTTCCGGTTTGTGGCCAGGACCTTCCCCTCGGACACCGCCCCTCCTCCGCGCCTATGCGTTCCAGAGCATTGTACATGCCGGGAGGCCCTGTCTCAAGCCCGAAGGTCCATCCCCAAAAACGAAGCCCCCGGGGCCGATCCCCAGGGGCTGTCTCCCCGCAAACCCGGGCCGCCTCCCCTACCCGACCCCTCCTCCGCCGGCCGGCTGCTGCGCCGGGCGGGGGCGCCAGCGTAAGTTTGGCTCCCGGGCGGCCTTCACTTCGTTCAGGCGGGAAACGCGGGGCTTCTGGGGCGCCTCGTGCAGGAGGTCGGGGTGCTCCTCTGCCTCCGCCGCGATCCGCTTCAGCGCCGCGATGAACTGGTCCAGGGTCTCTTTGCTCTCCGACTCCGTCGGCTCGATCATCAGGGCCCCCTTCACGATGAGGGGGAAGTAGATGGTGGGGGGGTGGAAGCCGTAGTCCATCAGGCGCTTGGCGATGTCCAGGGTGTGGACGTCCTTCTTGGCCTGCAGGGCGTCCGAGAAGACGCACTCGTGCATGCAGAACCGGTCGTAGGGGAGGTCAAAGGCGCCCTTGAGCTGGCTCATCAGGTAGTTGGCATTGATCACGGCCGTCTGGGCCATGCGCCGCAGCCCGTCCGGGCCGAGGGTGCGGATGTAGGCGTAGGCCCGGACCAGCATGCCGAAGTTGCCGTAGAAGGCCCGGACCTTGCCGATGGAATGGGGCCGGTCGTAGTCCAAGGCGTAGCGCGCCCCCCGCTTCACCACACCCGGGACCGGCATGAAGGGGGCCAGGTGGGCCCTCATGGCCACGGGGCCGGACCCCGGCCCGCCCCCCCCGTGGGGCGTGGAGAAGGTCTTGTGGAGGTTGTACTGGAGGACATCAATCCCCATGGCACCCATCTTGGCGATCCCAACCATGGGGTTCATGTTGGCCCCGTCGCAGTAGACCTGCCCCCCCTTGGCGTGGACCACCTCGCAGACCCCCACGATGTGCTCCTCGAAGAGCCCCAGGGTGTTGGGGTTGGTCACCATGATGGCGGCCACATCGGCGTCCATCACGTCCGCCACGACCTGCGGCTCGACCGACCCCCGG
>JAKEHP010000322.1 GCA_022614955.1 Candidatus Methylomirabilota bacterium | reverse complement strand
GTATCGGGCGTTGAGCTCCTCCAGCTCGGCGAACAGCGGGATGTTGGACTCCCGGAAGATCTCGATGGAAGTGCGGAACCGGGTCAGGGTGGTGGCGAGGTCGGGGGTGGAATAGCCGGAAGCAACCAGGCGGCGGGCCAGCTCGACGCTCCGCTCCTCCATGCGAGGGAGAATCTCGGTTGAGAACCGGAGGTGATTGGCTTCCTTACCCGGGTCCGAGGTGTCGATGGTGTAGGCGATCATCGCCAGGGCGGCCGCCTCCGTGACCAGCTCCTCCAGGGTGGACCAGGCCTGGAGCCAGGTCTCGATCCCCGCCTCGTCCAGGGGCCGGTCCCGCAACTCGTCGAAGAACGGCGCGATGTCTTCCCATGTGGCTTTCGCGAAGGCGGCGGGAGACGAGGGCAACATCATGACGGTCACGGCTGCTCCTGATGCCGGGGCGGGAGGTCTCGGGCCCAGAGATATAACGACGCCCGCGCGGGGGTCACAATCCCGGCGGCCGAAGGGTATGGTGGGTGGTGCGGGACTGATAGCGCATCCCGATGGCGAGCAGCGGTGCCTCATTTCCGGCGCGGGCGGTGAGCTGCAGGCTGGTGGGCAGACCCGCCTCGCCGACCCCGTTCATCATGAAGAGTCCCGGTGCACCGGCGAGATTGGCGGCGGCCCCGATGCTGGCCCCGCCGGGAAAGTCGGGATAGACCTTGTCGAACGGGGTCTCGAGGGGCCAGGCCACGGTCGGCAGGGCGGGAGCCGCCAGCGCGTCGACCGACGCCAGGAGGCGGTCCAGTGCCGCGGCGGCCGGCCGGCGGAGGCGGAGCGCGCGGAGATAGTCCTTGGCGAGGACCACCTGCCCGCTGTATCCGCCGATCCGGTCTTCCGGCGCGGTCAGCTCCGTGATGCGCCCGGTCTGGAAGAGCGGCTCGAAGGCGCTGGCCGCTTCCGCGTCGATGATGAGCCCGGCCATGGCCTCGTAGGGGAAGTCGGGGAGTCTCAGGTCGTCCACGATGTCGGCAAAGCTACGGAGCACCGTCAACCCATCCTCAAAATTCCGCACCACTTCGGGCTGGGTCTTGTCGGTGGTGCCGCGCAACAGGCCGATGCGGAACCGGCGGCGCCCCGGCCGCGCCGGGACCGTGAACCGTCCTGCCAGCGTGGTCGGATCCCGGGGGTCGGCCCCGGCGACCGCGGCGAGCACCAGGCCACAGTCCTCC
>JAKEHP010000041.1 GCA_022614955.1 Candidatus Methylomirabilota bacterium | reverse complement strand
TGCACCGAGTGCGGCCGCTGCCAGGACGCCTGCCCCGCCTGGGCCACGGGCAAGCCGCTCACCCCCAAGGGGGTCATCGTGGACCTGCGGGACCATCTCCTCCGCCAGCTCAAGGGAGGGGACGGCCGGGCGATGGTAGGGGGTGTCATCACGGAGGATGTCCTCTGGGCCTGCACCACGTGTGGCGCCTGCCACACCGAGTGCCCGGTCAACATCGAGCCCATCCCCAAGATCGTGGAGATGCGGCGGCATCTGGTGATGGAACAGGCACAGTTTCCCCAGACGATGCAGGAAGCGCTGAAGGGCCTGGAGACCCGCGGGCACCCCTACCGGGGAGCCCGGGCTTCCCGGACAGACTGGGCCGCCGGCCTGGGCGTGAAGACGGTGGCCGAGGAGCCGAAGCCGGAGATCCTCTACTGGGTCGGCTGCGCCGCCGCCTACGACGAGCGAAACCAGAAGGTCGCCCGGGCCTTCGCCCGCATCTTGCAGGCAGCAGGAGTCCGGTTTGCGACGCTCGGGGCTGAGGAGCAGTGCACGGGCGACCCGGCGCGCCGGATCGGCAACGAGTACCTGTTCCAGATGCTGGCGGAGCGGAACATTTCTACCCTCAACCGATGCATGATAAAACGTATTGTAACTACCTGCCCACATTGCACTAATACACTGAGGCATGAGTACAGAGATTTCGGCGGCAACTACGAGGTCCAGCATCACAGCCAGATGATCCAGGACCTGCTCCGGGAGGGGCGAATCCGGCCGGCGACGGCGCAAGGTGCAGCGCCCCTGACGACGTTCCACGACCCCTGCTACCTCGGCCGCCACAACGGCATCTACGACGCTCCTCGGGCGGCGCTCGCCGCCGTGGGCGGCGCGCCCGTGGAGATGCCCCGCTCCGGGCCGAAGTCGTTCTGCTGCGGCGCCGGCGGGGGCCGGATGTGGGTCGAGGAGACGATCGGAAAGCGGGTCAACCTGGAGCGGACCGAGGAGGCGCTCGCGACCGGGGCGGCCGTTGTGGCGACCGGCTGCCCCTTCTGCCTCACGATGATGTCGGACGGGATCGCGGTGAAGGATGCGGCGGGGCGGGCGCAGGCGAAGGACCTGGCCGAGATCGTGGCGGCCGCCCTGCCGGGGGCCTGAGGTGGACTTCACCCTGAGCGAGGCCGAGCGGCTCGTCCGGGATACGGCCCGGGAGTTCGCCGAGAAGGAGCTCAAGCCGGTGGCGGCCGAGCTGGACCGGCAGCACCGGTTCCCCAAGAAACCTCTGCGGCGGCTGGCGGAACTCGGGATGATGGGGATGACGGTCCCGGAGGCGGACGGCGGCCCCGAGGCGAGCGCCGTCTCCCACGCCCTGGTCCTGATGGAGGTGAGCCGCGCCTGCGCCTCAACCGGGGTCATCCTCTCGGTCCACAACAGCCTGGCCTGCGAGTGCCTGGTCCGATTCGGGACGCCGGCCCAGAAGCAGAAGTATCTGCCGGGCCTCATCCG
>JAKEHP010000321.1 GCA_022614955.1 Candidatus Methylomirabilota bacterium | reverse complement strand
TGACACCGGGACCGTCACGCGACTGCCCAACGGGAAGATCCAGCGGGAGTACCGGTTAGTAGCCCTGGACGCGGACGTCGAGGTGGCCCCAGGCGTCCGGTTCCCCGCCTGGACCTACAACGGGACGGTCCCGGGCCCGACCCTCCGCTGCACCGTGGGAGACCTGCTCAAGGTCCACTTCCTGAACGAGGGGAGCCACCCCCACACCATCCACTTCCACGGCATCCACCCGGCCAATATGGACGGCGTGTTCGAGCAGGTCCCGCCCGGGGGCCAGTACACGTACGAGTTCCCGGCCGACCCCTTCGGCATGTTCCTGTACCACTGCCACACCATGCCCCTGAAGAAGCACATCCACAAGGGGCTCTACGGGGCCTTCATCGTGGACCCGCCCACCCCCCGACCCAAGGCGACCGAGTTCGTCATGGTCATGAACGGCTTCGACACCGACCTGGACGGGGAGAACGAGTTCTACACCGTGAACGGGGTGGCCAACTACTACGCCGAGCGGCCCATCCCGCTGAAGGTGGGGGAGCCGGTCCGCATCTACCTGGTGAACGTGACCGAGTTCGATCTGATTAACTCCCTGCACGTCCACGCGAACATGTTCCGGCTCTACCGGACCGGGACCAGCCTCACCCAGTACGAGGTGACGGACACGGTCATGCTCTGCCAGGGGGAGCGGTGCATCCTGGAGTTCACCTACAAGATCCCCGGTCGGTACATGTTTCACGCCCACCAGAGCGAGTTCGCCGAGCTGGGCTGGATGGGCTTCTTCGACGTGACGGCCTAGGGAGGACTGATGCGCGGACGCGAGCAGACCGTGGCGGAGGGGACGGCGCCGGCCGGGCTCCGGCGGGTGCCGGCGGCCCTCCTCTTCCTGGTGCCCCTCCTGGTCCTCGGGGCCGTGGTGGCCCTGTTCCTCGTTCAGGAGGAGGCGCTGGTCGGTCCCTCCCCCGTTCCCCCCGACGCCCTCCAGAAGCTCCAGTTCGAGCGGGTGACCTTCGAGCCCGGTCTCATCCGGGTGGCGGTCCGCAACAGTGGCCCCGCCGAGGTCACGGTCGCCCAGGTGCTGGTGGACGAGGCCCTCTGGCAGTTCGCCGCGCACCCCGGACCCACCATCCCGCGTCTTTCGCGGGCCACGGTCACCATCCCCTATGACTGGATCCCGGGGGACCCGGTGGAGGTGAAGCTCATCACCTCCGTGGGCCTGGTATTCAAGGCGAGCGTTCCCATCGCGACCACCACCCCGGTCCCGACATGGCGGGCCGCGGGCGGTTTCGCCCTCCTGGGCGTGTACGCCGGGGTCATCCCGGTCTACCTGGGGCTCCTGTGGCTCCCCTTCCTACGGCGCCTGGAGCGCCGGTGGCGGGATGTCCTGGTGGCCATGACGGCCGGCATCCTCCTGTTCCTCGGGGTGGACGTCATGAAGGAAGCCCTGGAGGTGGCGGGGCGGATCCCGAGCCTGTTCCAGGGGGTGGCGCTGGCGGCGATCGGGCTCACGCTAGGGGTTCTGGGGCTCGCCGCGGTCGGGCGGGCGGTCGGGGCGGATGCCGAGGGGGTCCAGGGGGAGGCCGGGCGCCGGGCCCTGGCGTACCTGGTTGCCCTGGGGATCGGCCTGCACAACATGGGGGAGGGGCTGGCCATCGGGACGGCCTACGTCCGGGGGGAGGTGGCGCTGGGGGCTCTGCTGGTCGTCGGGTTCACCCTGCACAACGCCACGGAGGGGTTCGGGATCGTGGCCCCCATCTCCCGTGACCGGACGGCCCTCCGCCACCTCCTCTGGATGGGTGCCCTGGCGGGGGTCCCCACGGTCGCCGGGACCCTGCTCGGCGGGTTCACCTACTTTGACCCGCTCGCCGTCCTCTTCTTCGCCCTGGGGGGTGGGGCCATCTTCTACGTCATCGGGATCCTGGCCCGCCTCCTGTGGCGGGGGTTCGCCGGGACCGGCGCGCTCACCCAGGCGGCCGGTGTGGCGGCCGGCCTTCTCATCATGTACGGCACCGGCCTCCTTCTGGCCCGCTAGGGAAGGTGATGAATATGCGAGTCCCCGAGATAGCGAGACGCGTGGTCGTGGCTCAGCCATGGCGGTGGTGGCGCTTGCCCGCGGCCGTGGCTGCCGGAGCCCTACTGCTCCTCGTCGCCGCCTTCGCCCTCCCCTGGGGGCGGCCCGCCGCCCCAATCCGGGAGGTCCTGCTGGAGGCCCGCGGGGTGAAGTGGAGCGGGGAGAACCCGACCATCACCGCACGAGTCGGAGAGCGCTTGAAGATCACGGTCCGGAACGCCGAGTCGGGGCCGATCCCGCACGACCTGCATCTGGTGGGGCCGGACACCGTCACGACCCACTTCCTGCAGCCGGGAGAGGAGACGACGCTCACGCTGCTGCTGGACCGCCCCGGACGGTACGTGTACGCCTGTTCTCTCCACCCCGGCCTGATGGATGGAGTGATCGAGGTTATGGGCCGCTAGGAAGGACACAATCGCGCGGCTCTCTCTTGGGGTAGGAGAGGGAGCCGGCTGGTGGACCGACTTTCTCCCGGGGCACCGGTGGGAATCTCCCAGCCGGTGCCCCGGATTTTTCTGTGGCAGAGGGGGAGAAACGGGAGCGTTCCCGGGGAGCGGATTGGGGTTGAGAACGCCCCGGCGCCTTGGTAAGAATAGAGAAGCAGATTCTCGGGGGGGGCGAATGGCGGACGGGAAGCCGGACCGAACAGTAGTACGGGGCGGAGGAATCCCCGACCCCAGACGTTGCGCTGACCTCCTGGTGGAGGCCCTGACTACCAACCGGGGACTGCGGGCCATAGAGGTAGACCGGATAGGGGCCACCATCACGCTCCGCTTCGAGGCCGATCGGCTCTCCCGCCAGTCCGCCGAGCGCCTGGCCGGCCGGTTGGGTCGGGAGTTCGGCCACCGCCTCGGAGCCTGCTGCGACGTTGCGGCGGGTGCCTCGGCCTTCTCCGAGTCGGCCGCCCTCCTCCGATCCGAGCTGGCGACCCGGGCGGGCGGACCGGAGGTCCTGTTGGGACCGGGCGCGAGCCAGCTTCGGGTAGCCTACCGGGACGGGGAGGAGGGGCTGGCCGAAGTCATCCGGCCTCTCGCAGCTCCGCCGGACACCTCCCCCGAGAGGGCCTGGCGCCAGCGTCTCCCGGCGCTCCGCTCGGGGGCCTGCCTCCTCTTCCTCCTGGCGGGGGCGGCGGCATCCTGGTTCGGGCTCCCGCTCCCCTTCACGCGCTCGCTCTATGCCCTCGCCTATCTGGTCGGCGGGTTTATCGAGACCCGAAACGCGATCCGATCACTGCGCGCCGGCGTCTTCGACGTCAACGGCCTCATGATCGCCGCCGCGATAGGCGCCGCCGCCATCGGCCAGTGGGCCGAGGGGGCCGTCCTCCTCTTCCTCTTCTCCCTCAGCAACGCGCTCGAAGCCTACGCCATGGACCGGACCCGCCAGGCCCTCCGGGCCCTGATGGCCCTGCGGCCGGCAGAGGCCACGCTCCTCCGCGAGGGAAAGCAGGTGCGGGTGCCGGTGGAGGAGTTGGCGATCGGGGATCGGATCCTGGTGAAGCCCGGGGAGCGGATCCCGGCCGACGGCGTCGTCCAGGAGGGGCACTCGGCGGTGGACCAGTCTCCGATCACCGGGGAGTCGGTGCCGGTCCCGAAGGGGATCGGGTCGGGGGTGTTCGCCGGGACCATCAACGGGCAGGGGACCCTGGAGATCCGGGTCAGCAAGCCCCACGCCGAGAGCACGCTGGCCAAGGTCATCCAACTGGTGGAAGAGGCGCAGAGCGCGCGGGTCCCGGCCCAGCGGATCATTGACCGGTTCGGCAATGTCTACGCGGTCGGGGTGGCGGCCGCGGCTGTCGTCATGGCGATCCTTCCCGTCCTGGCCTTCGATGTGGAGCCGGCGGCCGCCATCTACCGGGGCATCACGCTCCTGGTAGTTGGCTCTCCCTGCGCCCTGGTCATCTCCACCCCTGCCTCGGTCCTCTCGGCCATCGCCAATGCCGCCCGGCATGGGGTCCTCTTCAAGGGGGGGGCCTATCTGGAGGCGCTGGGGCGGGTCCGGGCCGTGGCCCTGGATAAGACCGGGACGATCACCCGGGGCGTTCCCGTCGTCACCGACATCCTCCCGGCCGACGGCACCTCGCCGGAGGAGGTCCTAACCCTGGCCGCCGCGGTGGAGGGGCGCTCAGAGCACCTCCTGGGGCAGGCGGTGGTGACGGAGGCCCGGCGGCGCGGGATCGTGCCGGCCGAGGCGGCGGACCTCCAGGCCATTGTGGGGCGCGGGGTGGTGGCCCGCGTGGACGGACGGGTGGTGGCGGTAGGGAGCCAGGCGTTCCTCGGGGAACGGGAAATCCCGGTCCCGACCGCTCTCCGGGCGGCCGCGGAGCGGTTGCAGGT
>JAKEHP010000320.1 GCA_022614955.1 Candidatus Methylomirabilota bacterium | reverse complement strand
TCGGTGTGGTGGTGGGGGGCCAGTTCCGGGGGCGGACTCCCCGCGACCCGGGCGACCGCCTGCGCGGCCTTGGGTCCGTAGCAGCCCAGGACGGCGACCTCCCCGCTGGCATCAGCCACCTTGGCGTCGTCAGCGATGATGAACCGCTCGAGCGTCTGGGCCACCCGGGCGCGGCACGAGGATTCGCAAAGCAGGAGCAGCGCCTCCTCCAGAGCCAGCACCCGGAGATCTCCCAGGACCTTTCCCTGTGCCGAGCACAGAGCGGCGTACAGGCCGGCCCCGGGGGTGAGGGCCTTCACGTCGTTGGTGATCATCCCGTTCAGGAACCGGACCCGGTCGGCGCCCGTCAGCCGGAGGAGGCCGGTCGTGGCCCTGTCCAGAACCCCGGCCGCCTCCCGCAGGGCCCGGTACTCGGCGTCTGGGTCGCCGAAGTGCTCCGGCAGCCGGACCCCGGCCACCTCGGTGAAGGCGGCGGCTTCCGGGAGCCCGGCGAGCGGCGAGCGCCGGTCCATCAGTCTCCTCCGCCTCCCCCATCCCGAAGCCGGGTAATCCGTTCCAGTTCGCCCGCGAGGTTGGCGGCGATGTCGTCCTTGGTGATGACCCGGTCGCAGCGAGCGTGCAGCGGCTTCGTCCGCTTCCAGTCGGCGTGGGTCGTGTAGCCCAGGAGGGGAAGGCCGGCTGCGGGCCCCTCCCGCAGGCGGGTGAGCACCCCCTCGACTGCCGGAGCCGTGAGGTCCACCAGGAGGACCGCCGGCCGGGCGGCCGCTGCCTTCGCCATCAGGTCAGCCTCCGTTCGGGCCAGGACGAAGGGCCGTCCGAGGCCGGCGCAGAGGGCCTCCACCTTGGTGGAGAAGAACAGGTCCGGGATGAAGGCGAGGACAGCCTCGCGGGTCCGATCGTCCGGCACGGGTGCGCTCCGTCGGGGCACCGGGTCGGCGGGGGGGCGGCGTTACTGCTCCGCCCAGTACCGGGCGTACTCGTCCAGGAAGGTGAGGGTCTCGAAGCTCTTCATCCGGTCCAGGAAGACGATGCCCTGCAAGTGGTCGGACTCGTGCTGGATGACGCGGGCGTAAAAGTCGCTGGCTGCGAAGTCCAGGGCCTCCCCACGCCGATCGAGGGCCTCGACCCGTATTTCGCGGTGCCGGGGGACCCTCCCCCGTATTCCCGGGATGCTCAGGCACCCCTCCCAGTCCTCCACCATGGCCTCCCCCAGGAGGGTCACCACCGGGTTCACCAGGACTGTGAGGGGGATCTCCGGCATCTCCCCCTGGCCCTTCTGGGCCTCCACCGCGAGGACCTGGAATCCCTCGTGGATCTGGGGCGCGGCTAACCCGACCCCCGAGTACTCC
>JAKEHP010000319.1 GCA_022614955.1 Candidatus Methylomirabilota bacterium | reverse complement strand
GAGGCCGGGGGGAACGCCGTCGGCCTCGATGTCGGTGTGGAAGCCGTAGCGGTACTCCTGGCTTTTCCAGGCCTCCAGGGTGGCATCGGTCTCAACGGTCATGCGCGATCTCCTGAAGGCCGCTGCGTCCGGTGGCGATCTCGACCAGCGTCACGCCCTGGAGGAACCGCATGAGCCGCTCGTGGACCTGCCGGACGTTGCCCATGATCTGGCAGGAGTCCTCGAGCCGGCAGCGATGGCCCGGTTCCCCGTCCCCCCCGCCGGGGCAGCAGGTGACCAGGTGCACGGGGCCCTCGATTGCCTCCACGACCTCGGCGAGGGTGATGGCTTCAGGGGGCCGTGCCAGCCGGTAGCCGCCCGTGGGGCCGCGGGTCGAGTCCAGGAGGCCTGCGGAGGCCATGCTCTTGAGCAGGTTCCGCAGGAGCGGCAGGGGCAGCCGGAGCTCCTCCGCCAGGTCCCGGGCGCTGCCGCCCAGCTGCCCCCGCCGGGCCAGGCCCGCCAGCGCGACCATCGCATAATCAGTCTTACGCGTGAGTAGCATTTGGGCCCCGTAGGGTCCGCTATTGCGGACGCTCCTTTATTGCGGACGTTCCTTGTTGCGGACGTTCTTTATTGCGGACGTTCCTTCGACGCGGGACGTTCCTTGTCTCTGCTTTATAGCCCCGTTCCTGTACCATTTCAAGCCGGGTGACCTGGGAGCACTTCGAGCACACCGCCGACCTGGGCCTGCGCGTCCGGGCGCCGGACCTGCCCACGCTGCTTGCGGAGGCCGGCCGGGGCCTCTTCGCCATGCTGGTGGACAACCTGGACGACGTCCGGCCCACCGACCGGGTCGAGATCGAGGTCGCGGGCAGCGACCCGGAATACCTGCTCTTCGACTGGCTCGCCGAGCTGCTGGCGATCTTCGACACGCGCCGCCTCCTGCTCTCCCGGTTCGAGGTGCGCGTGGACCCATCGGGCGCAAGGGCCACCGCCTGGGGCGAGCCGATCGACCCGAGGCGCCACCACATGGCGCACGAGGTCAAGGCGATCACCTATCACGGGCTCAAGG
>JAKEHP010000318.1 GCA_022614955.1 Candidatus Methylomirabilota bacterium | reverse complement strand
GCCCTACGGCCGCCAGGCGTCTCGCGTAGGGCACCGTTCCCTGGATGATGTGCATGGCGACACTCTAGCAGAGTGTCACCCATCATTCTGAACGAGTTCAGTCATGGCCGAGGGGAGGAGGGGAGCCGCCCTTGACAGCGTTCCTTGGCCTCCCCATAAGCGTTCCGGGGGGGTGGGTCCGGTGGGGGTGGCAGTAGCAGCCTTCGAGCATTGCGGGAGGCCATCGCCGCCGAACTGGCCCGCTACCCCAAGCCCCCGTGGCGGAGGCGTGTGGGGGTCGAACCCACCGCGGGCGTATTAGGCCCGCCGCTGGTTTTGAAGACCAGGAGGGCCACCGGGCCCAATCCGCCTCCGGGAGGCACCGCGGGCGCGGCCGGATGGCCACGGGGAGCTTAGTATAGCGGAACCCCCCGGAGGTGTCCACGCGGGGGACAGGGGGGGCGGGGGAAGGCGTCGCCGCTCTCAGCGCGGCTGGCGCCGCTCGTGCTCCTCCCGTTCGATGTCTTTCGGCTCGTAGTAGGAGGGAGCTTCGTACCGGAAGAAGTACTCGACGATCCGGTCAATGGCGACGGCGGCGGCTACAGCGGTGAGCAGCCCCAGGAGCCAGAGCTGCCAGGGTTTCCAAGGCCGCCTCCTTAGAAGCCTGGCCCGCTGCCTCCGCCGCCGCCACCGGGCGAGGGGCCCCATCCCTCACTCGGCGGGGGCAGCCCCGGTCTGGCGGAGGTACTCGGAGATGAGGGCCCGCACCAGGAAGAGGTCCAGGCGGCACGGTCCCTCTCCGGCCGGCGGGATAAACCGGAGGCCGTGCCGGATAAGGCCCCTTCCATCCGGGACGGGCGCCCCGTCCGCCCAGGCGACGGCCGAGGTCACCGCGAGCGGAGCCTGGGCGGTGGCGAGGCTCACCTCCACCTCCTGTCCTAGCTCCAGGGGGGCCGGGAGCCGGACCAGCATGCCGCCGTCGCCGATGTTTCCCAGCCGCCCCGCCAGGACGACGCCCGCGACGCCCTGGAGCCGGCAGGAGATGGGGAGGTCAATAGCAAACCGGACGTAGCGGCGGGGGGTCGGTCCCCCTTGCTGGGCCAGGAAGGCCTCCCAGACCGCCGCGTGGGCCGGCTCCATCTCGGCGAAGGCGAATCCGCACCGGACCCCTTCTGGACTCGGCCGCACCCAGGCGAGCCGCCCGCGGGCGGCCACCGTCCGATCTCCTACCCTGAGGAGAAGATCAACCGGCCCCTCCGGCGGGGCCGCCGGGAGTTCAGCCTGCAGCCCTCCCAAGCTGACGGTCCAGGTCATGCCGATGAGGGAGGGGACGGCCTCCTGCGCGCCCGCCGCCACGCGGCAGACGACCGGGAGACCCGCCTCGTACCGCGGATACCGCCGTTGCTGCGGCTCCGCCACCCCGCGCCCTCCTCTCCCCCCTATACCTCGATGAGCGGGGGCTGAACCAGGGCGACCGCCGGGCGCCGGCGCTCCGCGGCCGGCATCGGCTCCTGGGGGCGTTCCCGGCGCTCGAAGACCCGGACCAGATTGCGCCCGTCCCGCTTGGCCTGGAAGAGGGCCTGGTCAGCTCCATCAATCAGCTCGGCTGCGCTCGCTGCATGGTCCGGGTACGTGCCCACTCCCACGCTGATGGTGACGCGGACTGGATGCGTCGCCCGCCGCGGCTGGAACTTCAGCCCCCCCACCGCCGCCCGGAGCCGCTCGGCCAGGCCGCAGGCGTTGAGCAAGGAGGTTTGGGGCAGGATGACGGCCAACTCCTCCCCGCCGTAGCGGGCGGGGATGTCGGTCGCCCGGATCGTCTCCCGGATGAGGCGCCCGATGGCGGCCAGGACGCGGTCTCCCGCCTGGTGGCCGTGGCTCCCGTTGAACCGCTTGAACCGGTCAATGTCGATCATCAGAACGGAAACCGGATGGCCGAAGCGCTCGGCGCGGGCCACCTCCTCGGCGAGCCGGTGCTGCATGTGCCGATGGTTGAAGAGGCCGGTGAGGCCATCAGTGATGGCCAGCTCGGCGGTCCGGGTGAGTTCCCGGAGGAAGACAGCGCTCAGCGCCAGGCAGGCGAGCAGGAGCAGGATCAGGTCGGGGAGGACTTCGGCCCAGAGGGGGAGCGTGGGCCGGCCGGCCGCCAGGAATCGCCAGCCCGCCAGCAGGAGGGCTGCGGCGGTGAAGATCGCTGCCGCCGAGCGCAGGGGCCACTGGGCCGGCAGGGCGGCCATCCTGGGCCGCGGGGTCGCCGGGGGGATGGCGGGGAGGGGGAGCTGGGCCTCGCCGCCGCTCATTCTTGGCTGCCTCCGCGGCGCCGCCCGGTCCGCCCCCGCCCGCTCTTCGCCGGCACACTCCCGCCGGCGGCCGGCGCGCTCACCAGGTGGGCGTACCGGGCCAGCACCAGGTCGATTGCCTCCCGGATGTACTCGGCCACCGGGACCCGGGTGCTCCGGGAAAGGGTCTCGAGCGCCGCCTTCTGGCGGGGCTCGATGTGGGTGCTCAGGACGATCTTGGCGATGGCAGTATTCCTTTCTATACTACATGCTACAGCATGCTCATTACATATACTACAATGCCTGTCAAGAGAAATCTGCTGGGGCGCGTCTTGCCGACGGGGGAGGGGGAGATGGCGGCAGGGTGGATGACCGGATCGGGGGGCCGCGGGGAGAGCCGTCGCGGGAGGGAGCGGCAGGCCGGCTACCCTCGGAGGGCCCGCTCCAGGAGGTGGACGCCAATCGCGAAGAGGCCGGACACCACCAACACGGTCAGGGCCACCCCGGCCTGACCCCGGAGGAGGAGGAGGCTGGCCACGATGAGGCCGGCGAGCAGACAGGTTCCCCCCCAGAGCCAGATGGCGCCTCCCAGCGTCATGGGCTGCCCCTAGCGCTTGGCCGGCTTACCCTGGCCTGGCCGGAGGGCGTCCTCGACCTTCTTGAGCGCGTCGGCCGTCTCACTCCGGGCGGTTTCCACCGCTTTCTGCAGGACATCCATCCTGGCCTGGAGGGCGGCGGCGCCGCCCACCTGCCGGTAGGCAAGGAAGGCCAACCCCAGGGCCAGGAGCGCCACGAGCAGGGCGAGCCAGGCCAGGCCGCGTCCGCTTCCCTCTCGCGCCACGTCTCCCCCTATGCCGGCTGCGCCGGCGTGACGATGAGTTCCGGGGTCTCGCCACTGGGCGCGCCGCGCGCCCCTCCCCGGCCAACTCCGGCGCTCAACCGGAGAGAATCTCCACCCTCCCCGGGTCGTGGGGGGTGGTCTTCGGGAGAGTAATCCGAAGAAAGCCGTCCTGGTACTGGGCAGTAATCTGGCGGGCGTCAATGGGGGCGTCAATGCGCAGGCGGCGCTCAAAGGGGCCGGAGTCGATCTCCATCTGGTGGCACGTCCGGACCCCCTCGGGGACGGCGCCGTGCCGGTAGCCAGCAATGCGCAGCACGTTGTCCTGGAGGGTGACCTCGATCTCCTCCCGCCGCATCCCGGGGATCTCCACGAAGACGACCAGGGCCGGGGGGGTCTCGTAGATGTCCACCGCCGGCCTCCAGGCGCGATCCCGGGCGATGGCAGGGCTTTGGCGGTGCAGGAAGGACTCCATCAGCTCGTCCACCCGCCCGCGGAGGGAGTGGAAAAAGCCCCCAAAGGGATCATCGTGGATGCCCATACCCGCGCCTTCGCTGGAAAGGTCTGCGTGGTGCCCGGCGACATGTGCAGTGGCACTGTAGCAAAAATGGCGGCTGGTTTCAACGGCGGGGCGCGGGGATCCCTGGCCGCGAAGCGCTGGATGGGTTGCCGGGGGGCGGCCCCGCCGGTAGAATGGCACGGCTCCTGGGGCCTGGAGGAGACAGGGTGGAGGGGATCACAGCGGTTCCGGGGATCCGGGTCGGCCACTTCACGGACCCTACGGGGGTGACGGGATGCACCGTCCTGCTACCCGAGGGGCGCGCGGTGGGAGGGGTGGATGTCCGGGGCTCGGCCTCCGGGACGCGGGAGCTGGACGCCCTCAGCCCGGGCCACCTTGTCCAGGAGGTGCACGCCATCCTCCTCGCGGGAGGATCTGCGTATGGCCTGGAGGCGGCTGCCGGGGTCATGCGCTACCTCGAGGAGAAAGGCATCGGGTTCCCGGTGGGCGTGACGGTGGTCCCCATCGTCCCGGCGGCCATTCTATTTGATCTCACCGTGGGAGATGCGCGGGCCCGTCCCGATGCGGCGGCGGGCTACGCGGCCTGTCAGGCGGCCTCGGCCGGCGCGGTGGAGGAGGGGAGCGTGGGAGCCGGGACCGGGGCGACCGTGGGCAAGCTGTTCGGGATGGCCCACGCGGTCAAGGGGGGGATCGGGACGGCCTCCCGTAATCTACTCGGGGGGCTCGTGGTGGGAGCGCTGGCGGCGGTGAACGCTTTCGGGGATATCCGGGATCCGAGGACCGGCCGGATCCTGGCCGGGGCGCGCGACCCGGCCGAGCCCGGCCGGTTCGCCGATACCGCCGCTCAGATGCAGGCCGGGAGGGTCAAGCGGGCCTTCGGTGTGGCCCCCAACACGACCCTTGCCGTGGTGGCGACGAATGCCACCTTCACGAAGGTTGAGGTCACGAAGGTGGCCCAGATGGGCCACGTGGGGCTCGCCCGAGTGATCCATCCGGTCCACACCACCCTGGACGGCGACGTAATCTTCGCGCTGGCCACGGGGGGGGTCGAAGCCGATCTGAACACCGTCGGAATGGTGGGAGCGGACTGCCTCGCCGAGGCGGTGCTGCGGGGTGTCCTGGCCGCCCGGGGGCTCGGCGGGGTCCCCTCCGCCCGCGAGATCGCAGGCGAGGCGAGCCCCTGGATCACCGATGGGGAGGCCTGAGCGGCTCCGGGACCGTCAGGGGAGCTCTAGCCTAGGATTTCTCCTGATCGTCCGGGCCCTTCTTCGGCGTCACGTCAATGGCGTCCTTCCCCGTGACGCTCTCCTTGAAGTTCTTGATGGCTTTCCCGAGGCCCGAGCCCATCTGGGGAAGGCGCGAGGCCCCGAAGAGCAGCAGGACGATCAAGAAGATAATCAGGAGCTCGGGGAAGCCGAGACCGAACATCGTCACTCCTGGGGTTGCGCCGCCTTGGGAGAACCCCGGCGGCAACCGCCTCGAGCATCCCCCCATCTCCCCCGGCCTGTCAACGCCAATCTGCGCGACCCGGTCCGGCCCGGGGAGGGGGGGCGTTGCTCACCGGTAGGGCAGTCGCTCGTCCCCCTGCCGCCGCGTGACCCGCACCTGATCGAAGTACTCCAGGAACGGGATGGCATACTTCCGGCTCACGCCCAGCAGCTCCTTGAAGGTGGGGACGCCGATGCTGCCGTGGGCCTTCAGGTGCTCGAGGAGCATGCCCTTCGCCCGCTCCACGTGCTCCCGGTGGAGGTACAGGTCGTCCTTGATCCGCACGAGGGTCCCGTCGTCCACCAGGCGGAAGAAGACCGCCTGGGCCAGCTTCCGGTCGAGCGCGGCCTGGTGGAGGGCCGCCTCCTGCCCCGGAGGCTGGAGGCCCGCCTCCCGGTAGAGGGCCTCAAGCCTCCCCTTGGCTGCCTCCTCCGCCTCGCTGAGCCGCGGCGTGTGAGAGGCTAACCGGACCTTGTCCCGCTCTTGGGCCACCAGCCCCGCAGCCTGGAGATCCCCGAGGAGCCTGCCGAAGAGCGTCGCGGAGATCTTCCCCGGCAGCTTGCTCCGCAGCTCCTCCCTGGCGAGACCATCCTTCAACGGCTGCTGCTGGTGAAACTCCCCGAGGCGCGCCCGGATCTCTCCCGTGAGGCCCTCGTAGGTCCTGCGGTGCAGGTAGGCCTCCTCCTCCCGCCCCCCGACCGGGACGATCCTCCCCTCCGCTAGGAGCCCCGTGAGCGCCTCCCGGAGGAGGCCGGGATCGAGGTCGCTCGCCCCCCGCAGCCCCTCCGAGTTCATCGGCACGGCCCCGGCCTGGAGCAAGAGCCGCTCGAGCCGGTCGGAGGGGGAACCTTGCTCGAGTACCCGCAGGTGGTCCAGGATCTCCTGGCGCCTCCGCCGCCGTTCGGGCGGGGCCGGGTCCAGGATGATCCCGCCGCCGATGGTGACGGCCGGGCTGTAGGAGCGGATGACGAAGCGATCCTGGGGAAGGGCGGCGCCGGGGGACTCTAGCCGGAGGTGGACATAGGCCGACTGCCCCGGTTCCAACTCCTCCCGGTCCAGCAGGAGGACCCGGGCCAACAGCTCGCTGGTCCCCAGGTGGAACCGGACGCGGCTCCGGTTCTTGAGCGCGCGGGGGGCATCCGCCAGGAGGGTCAGCGTAGCGTCCATGGCGGCGGAGGGGCGGAGCGTCCCGGGGAAGCAGAGGAGGCTCCCCCGCGCGATGCCGGAGACCTCGATTCCCGGAAGGTTCACGGCGGTCCGCTGGCCGGCGAAGGCCTGCTCCACGGTCTCCCCGTGGACCTGGAGGCGCCGGACTCGGGAGCGGGCTCCCTCCGGCAGGACCACTACCTCGTCCCCGACCTTCACGCTGCCGGCCAGGAGGGTGCCGGTGATGACGGTCCCGAACCCCTTCATGGTGAAGACCCGGTCAATGGGGAGGCGGAAGATTCCCCCCACGCGCTTGGGCTCGGCCGCGGCCGCCAACGCCGCGAGCGCGGTCTTGAGCTCCTCGAGACCCGCATCGGTGGTTGCGGAAACCGGGAGGACGGGCGCCCCCTCCAGGAAGGTTCCCTTCAGGAAGATCCGGGTCTCCTCGGCCACCATCTCCAACCAGTCGGGGTCCACCAGGTCCCGCTTCGTGAGGGCCACGAGGCCGCGGGGGATGTGGAGGAGGCGGCAGATATGCAGGTGCTCCCTGGTCTGGGGCATGATCCCCTCATCGGCGGCGATGACCAGGATGACGAGGTCGATCCCCCCGACGCCGGCCAGCATCGTCTTCACGAAACGCTCGTGGCCCGGGACGTCCACGATGCCGAGGCGCAGCCCGCCCGGGAGGGTGAGGTGGGCAAAGCCCAGCTCGATGGAGATGCCGCGTTCCTTCTCCTCCTTGAGCCGGTCGGTGTCAATGCCGGTCAGGGCCTTGACCAGGGAGGTCTTCCCGTGGTCAATGTGCCCGGCCGTCCCGACGATGATGTGTTTCATCTGTCTCGGCTCTCCGCCGGGAGCCTGCGGTGGAAACGCCCCCGCTCTGCGCAGAATAGCACAGCGCTCGCCCGCCAGAAACGGTGCGCAACTTCGCCCAGGGCACATGACAGGACTGACGCGGCACCGGGGTTGCATGGGGGAACGGGGCAAGCGGATTTCCGCCACCCGGGCAGCCTGGGCGGCCCCCCGCGGGAGATGGGCAGTGGCAGCAGAGATGCTCGCACGGCCAGAGTCAGCGGTCCCTCCCTGCCGGATCCGTCAAATTTTTATTGCCCTCCTGCTCTACTTCGTCCTGAGCTTCCTCCTCGGGGTCGCCCTCGGCTTCCTGGGCGTCCTGGGGCCGCGGGCCGTGGCGCCCCGCCTGGCCGACGAGTTCGTCCTCCTGGCACTCGCCACCACGGGCTTCCTCCTGCTCCTCACGATGCACCTGGCGCGCCGGGCCCGCGGGGGGATCCGCCAGGTCTTCGGGATGGCTGCCCAGGGGAAGGGCCTCGCCTCCCTCTTTGGCGCCGCGGTCGGGTTCGGGGTGGCCCCTGTCGGGATGGCCCTCCTGAAGCTGGCCATGGCCCAGCTCCCCGGGGGCATCCTCGAGTTCCGCCTCAAGACCGGGCTGGAGGAGGCGGCGATCCACGCCCCGCTCCTCATCCTGTTCTTGATGGTGGTGGCGGCCCCGATCGCCGAGGAGGCTTTCTTCCGGGGCCTGGCCTACCCGGCCTTCCGCGCCCGCTTCGGGGTTACCTTGGCCTCCCTGTTCACCACGCTCCTCTTCGTCCCCCTGCACCTGAGCATGCTGGCCCTCATCCCCCTCACGCTCCTCAGCCTCGTCCTGTGCCTCCTGCGCGAGGTCCATGGCTCGGTCACCGGCCCCATCGCGGCCCACGCCATATACAACCTTACGCTCCTCCTCGGCCTGGCCGGCTAGTCTCTCTCGCGGCCTTTCCGGGAGGGAGGTGCGGTGAGCAGCCGGCCGGCGGCGGCATCAGGCGGGACGGGCGCCGGGGGGTCGCGCCTTCGCCGCCGAGGCGAGCTTCTCCAGGGCGGTCCGTCCCTCAGGCGTGATGGCGGTGAAGAGGGCTCCGT
>JAKEHP010000317.1 GCA_022614955.1 Candidatus Methylomirabilota bacterium | reverse complement strand
TGGCTGTCTCTCCCACCGGAACCTCGATGACCTGCGGGCCGGGGCCCGGGTCGAGGCGGACGAGCGGAAGGCGGACCCGCTGGACTTCGCGCTCTGGAAGCGGATTAAGCCCGGCGAGCCGGCCTGGGACAGCCCCTGGGGGCCGGGGCGGCCGGGCTGGCACATCGAGTGCTCGGCCATGGCCCTGCACTACCTGGGGGATTCCTTCGATGTGCACGGCGGGGGGGAGGACCTGATATTCCCCCACCACGAGAATGAGATCGCCCAGTCGGAGGGGGCGACCGGCAAGCCGTTCGCCCGCCTATGGGTCCACAATGGGTTTGTGCGGATCCAGCAGGAGAAGATGTCCAAGTCGGTGGGGAACGTCTTCACCATCCGGGACCTCCTGAGCAAGTTCTCCCCGGACGCCCTGAAGCTCTTCCTCCTGGGCACCCACTACCGGAGTCCCGTTGACTACGCCCCCGAGAAGGTGGAGGAGGCTGGCCGGGCTCTGGATCGGATCCGCGTTCTCGCGGAGGCGGTGGAGGCCCTGGAGGAAGGCCCCGCGGGGGCGATGCTCCCCGGCGGGATCGAGCCCGCCCTCGCGGCCGCCCGGGAGGAGTTCGTGGCCGCCATGGACGACGACCTGAACACCGCCCGGGCCCTCTCGGCGATCTTCACCCTAGTCCGCCAGTTGAACGCGGCACTGGACACGCTCCCGGACCGGCGGGTCGCCAGCCCGGCCGCCGCCGCGGCCCTCCGAGAGGCAGTGGCAGAGGTCCGGCGGCTCGGACAGGTCCTCGGGTTAGCCCTGCCAACCGGGGCGCCCGTCCCGGCGGAGGCGGCTGCCGCCGCGGCCGTTGCGGTCCTCCTGCGGGAGTACTGCCCGGATGGGGTCCCCGCCATCGCCGACCTGGCGGGCGGGGTGGAGGCGCTCCTTGCCCGCCGCGAGGGGGCGCGGCGGGCGCGGGACTTCGCCACCGCCGATGCCATCCGGCGGCGACTGGCCGAGGCCGGGATCGAGGTGGCGGATCGGCCGCAGGGGAGCACATGGCGGATCCGGGCCAGGTGAGGGAGGCGGGGGATACCCTCCTGGGTCCCCATGCCGTCCGGGAGGCGCTCAAGGCCGGCTCCCGGCAGGTGGACAAGATCTTCCTGGCCCGCGATCTGCGGAGTGCCGTTGCCCGGGAGATCCTCGGGCTGGCCAGGCAGGCCGGCGTGCCGGTCAAGGCCCTGGACCGCAGGGGCTTAGCTGCCTTGGCCTCCGGGCTGAACCACCAGGGGGTGGTGGCGGCCGTGGCCGCTGTCCGCTACCGGGAACTCCCCGACCTCCTGGACGCGGCGAGACGGAGCGGCCGCCCGGCCCTTCTGCTGGTCCTGGATGGGGTGGTGGACCCTCGAAACGTGGGAGCGCTGGCCCGGACAGCCGAGGCGGCGGGGGCCCACGGCCTCGTCCTGCTCAGGCACCACGCTGCGGGGGTGACGCCCGCGGCGGCAAAGGCGGGGGCCGGGGCCTTCGAGCACCTGCCCGTGGCCCGGGTCGGGAACCTGGACCAGGCCTTGGCCAGCCTGCAAGCAGCCGGTCTCTGGGTGATGGGGGCCGATCCGGCTGCGCCGTTGCCGTGCTACGCGGCTGACCTCACGGGGCCGGTCGTCCTGGTGGTGGGGGGCGAAGGGCGGGGGCTCCGTGCCCTGACCCGGGAGCGCTGTGACCTCCTGGTCCGCGTCCCGACGATGGGGCGGATTTCCTCCCTCAACGCCAGCGTGGCGGGGGGGATCCTCCTCTATGAAATCTTGCGGCAGCGGCTTCGGCAGGAGCAGGCGCGGGAGGCCGGGGAGGGGGAGGGGGCGCTCTCCCCGGGGGAGCCTGGGCCCGGGGCTGGAGGAGGGGGGGGAGGGGGAGTGCCCGGGCAGAGCAAAAATTTGTTTTGATTTTCAAGGCATTGTGATGTATTTTGCTTGTTTGTTTGCTGGCGTAGCTCAGTTGGTAGAGCAGCTGATTTGTAATCAGCCGGTCGGGGGT
Source organism: Candidatus Methylomirabilota bacterium (assembly GCA_022614955.1). Taxonomy (GTDB): domain Bacteria; phylum Methylomirabilota; class Methylomirabilia; order Methylomirabilales; family JACPAU01; genus JACPAU01. The sequence goes on along the minus strand of JAKEHP010000317.1, from coordinate 1,844 downwards.
TCGAATCCCTTCGCCAGCTCCAGGCGGCTCACCGGGATCGGGAGCCGCGAAGGGCTGGGGGAGGGGCCGGGGCCGCCCCATCCCTCCTGGGGAGATACCCAAGCGGCCAAAGGGGGCAGACTGTAAATCTGTTGCCACTGTGCTTCGGAGGTTCGAATCCTCCTCTCCCCACCAGGGTCGCCAGCGAGGAGGGCAGCCGGCGGGATGGATCGGCGCGGGAATAGCTCAGTGGCAGAGCGTCAGCCTTCCAAGCTGAGGGTCGCGGGTTCGAATCCCGTTTCCCGCTCCATGATGTCATGATCTGTGGTTGGGATCGGGTCGGCAGCCGCGGGGGCGGCGGCCGGTGGGCTGGGCGAAGGGGGAAAGGGGAAGGGGACGGCCAGCGACGTCCCCGGAGCAGCCGGGAGGACGGGCGCGGGGTGGTAGTGCGGGCGGGGACGCTTGCGCTGACGGCGCTTCTCCTCCTGGCGCGTGGGGCCCCGGCGGTTGAGCCGGCGGCCCAGCACACCCAGCTCGGCCTGAGCCTGTCGGCCAAGGGACTGCACCGGGAGGCCCTGGCCGAATTCGAGCGGGCATTCGCCCTCGATCCCGCCAACCCGGTCCTGCGTCGGAACCTCGCCCGTGCCCACGCGAACCTGGGAGCCCATCTGCTGACGACCGGTGCGCCAGCGGAGGCGAAGGCGGCGTTCCGGGCCGCGTTGGAGGTGGGGGGCGAAGAGCCGGCCTACTACGTGGGGCTGGGAGCCGCCGCCCTGCAGCAGCGGGAGACGGGGGAGGCGTTCGTGGCGCTGGAGGCGGCTTCCCGCCTTGCCCCGGGGCGGCCGGAGATCCTGGTGCTCCTCGGGGAGGCCTACGACCAGGCCGGAGACGCCCCGCGGGCCCTGGAGTTCTGGGGGGAGGCTCTCAAGCAGCGGCCGGAGGACAAACGGCTCCGGGAGCGGCTGGAGCGGGCGGCCCGCGCCGCCCGGGTCGAGGAGCGCTACGAGGCCCGGGAGAGCCACCACTTCCGTCTGCGGGCCGCGGGGGCGCTCGCCCCGGGCGTCCTGGACGAGGTCCTGGGGCTCCTCGAGCAGGCGTACCAGAACGTCGGCTTCGCCCTGGGGTATTACCCGTCGGACCAGGTGCCGGTGGTCCTTCACTCGGACGGGGATTTCGCGGCGGTGGCTGGGCTGCCCCACTGGGTGGGCGGGAGCTACGACCCTGCCGACGGGCGGATCCGGATTCCGGCCCGGGGGCTCCGCCGGGGCACGGCGGGCCTCGGTGAGGTGCTCGCCCACGAGTACACCCACGTGGTGGTGGCGCGCCTGAGCAGGGGCCGCGCCCCGAGGTGGCTGAACGAGGGGCTGGCCCTCTACTTCCAGCGAGGAGGGGGGACCGGGGACGGGGCTTCCCGGCGGCTGCTGACCGGGTTTCGGCTCCCGCTGAGTGCCCTGAGTGGAGCCCTCGCGGAGGCGCAGGATTATGGTCTCGCGGCGGCGGCCTACGCCGCAAGTGCCTCGGCGACCGAGTTCTTGCTGGAGCGGGCAGGGGTCCAGGAGGTCGGGCGGCTCCTCCGGCGCCTCGGGGAAGGGGTCTCCTGGGAGCGCGCCTTCGAGGAAGCGGCCAGGATGGATCTGGCCACCTTCGAGCGGGAGTGGCAGGAGCGCCTCCGGTAGCCGCGGGGGACGCTCCGGGTCAGCCCCGCTGCCGTTTGATCAACGGCCCACGTAGCTCAGTCGGCAGAGCGCGTCCTTGGTAAGGACGAGGTCACCAGTTCGATCCTGGTCGTGGGCTCCAGGCGACTCCGGGGTTTCTACTCGATTTCGTGGAACGGTTGGCCGAAGATCCGCGGCCGGCGCGGCCCG
>JAKEHP010000040.1 GCA_022614955.1 Candidatus Methylomirabilota bacterium | reverse complement strand
GGGGCAGGCCCCCCTTCGGCGCTCGGCTGCGGCCTCGCTGAGCACCCCCCAAGCGTAGGGGAGCCTCTCCCCTACAACCCCTCAGTGCCCCTCGCGGATGCCTCTGGTGTTTAGGAGAATTTCGTTGGAGGGGCACTAGTGCCGGGCCAACTCACGTCGCCCCACCGCGTTCTCCGGCCGCCCTCCTGCTGCCGCCCGCCCGGGGTGAGCCGCGACGCAGCCCTGTCTGGCTGCGAACAGGGATGACCGGCGGCCTCAGAGGCTGCCCCGGACGCCGAGCAGCCGGGCGGCCCAGAGGATGCCCAGGAGGCTCTTCACGTCCAGGAAGCGGTTGGCCAGGGCCATCCGGTGGGCCTCGCGGAAGGGGAGGGCCACCACCTCGAGAAACTCCCCTGCCTCCCGGTGGCGTCCGGCGGCCGGCCGGAGCCCCCGGGCCAGGTAGAGGGTGACCTGGCCCGTGGAGAAGCCGACGGCGTGGTAGTAGGTGCAGAGACGCGTCAGCCGCTCCGGGCGCATCCCGACCTCCTCCAGGCACTCCCGGCGGGCGGTGGCGGCCGGCCGCTCCCCCCGGTCAATGATCCCGGCCGGGATCTCGTACAGGACCCTGCGAGGGGCTGGCCGGTACTGCCGGACCAGGTAGAGGGTCCCCTTGTCGTCCACGGGGACGACCGCCACGGCGTTGGGGGGGCGGATGATCTCCCGGACGGTCCGCCGGCCGTCCGGGAGCCGCACGGTGTGCTCCTCGGTGCTCAGGTAGTGCCCCGCGTAGACCACCCGCCGCCTGACCAGCCGCTCCCGCAGGTCCATCGCTCCTCCCCGGCCCTCCCGGCCGCTGCTCGTGCTCCTCTGCGCATCCGCGAGGCCTCTATGATACCCTAGCGGGTGGCGCCGGCCTATCTGGCACGGGCCCTGCGCACTCGGGCCCCCGCGTTGGCCGACGGGTTCTTCCAATGGAAAGGAGGCGGGAATGGCGGAATGGATCGTGGGTGGGGTCCTGGCGGTCCTGGTCCTCTGGCTCATCCTGACCTACAACGGCCTCGTCGGCTTGAAGAACCGGGTCCAGAACGCCTGGCAGCAGATTGACGTCCAGCTCAAGCGCCGCCACGACCTCATTCCCAACCTGGTGAACACCGTCCGGGGGGCTATGCAGTTCGAGCGCGATACCCTGGAGCGAGTCATCGCCGCCCGCAACCGGGCCGCCGGCGCCCGCAGCCCCGGGGAGGCCGGGCCGGCGGAAGGCGAGTTGACGCAGGCCATCGGGCGCCTCTTTGCCCTCATGGAGAACTATCCCGACCTGAAGAGCAGCCGGAACGTCCTCCAGCTCCAGGAGGAGCTGACCAGCACCGAGAACCGGGTCGGCTTCGCCCGCCAGCTCTACAACGACCTGGTGGCCCAGTTCAACACGCGGCAGGAGGTCTTCCCCTCGAGCCTCCTGGCCGCCCGGATGGGCTTCCACCCTGCTGACTATTTCCAGATCGAGGCCGCTGCCCGGGCCGTTCCCGCCGTGGACCTCACCCTCCGGTAGCTGAGCCTGGGCATGCGCTGCGTCCGCTGCGGGCTCGTCCAGCTCGACGCGCCGAACTGCAAGGGCTGCGGCGCCCCCCGGGCGCCCCTCCCCGCGCCGGTGCCCCACCTCACCTCTCCGGGACTGCCCGCGTCCCCGTCCGCCGGCAAGCCCGCCGCCTTCCCCCGGCCCGAGACCGCGGACCTCTTCCAGCAGCAGGCGCGCAACCGTCGGAAGACCATGCTGATCATGGGCACCTTCGTCCTCTTCGTGCTCCTGCTCGGCTTTGGCTTCGACCTGGCCACCGGGAGCCTCCTCCCCCTCCCTGCGGCCGGCACGGTCCTGCTCGTGCCGCTGGGCGGGCTCGCGGCGCTCGGCCTGTCCTCGACCTCCGCGTGGTGGAGCCTCCGCCACGGCGACCGGGCCATCCTCCTCTCGACCCGGGCGGTCCCGCTGGACGCCCTCGGTTCCCTCGACCCCAGGGGGCGGCAGCTCCAGAACGTGGTGGAGGAGATGGCCATTGCCGCCGGACTGCCGGTGCCCCGGATCTACGTGGTGCCGGACCCGGACCCGAATGCCTTCGCCACCGGCCCCGACCCCGAGCACGCTAGCATCGCCCTCACGGCCGGGCTCCTGGAACTCCTGAACCGGGAGGAGCTGCAGGGGGTGGTGGCCCATGAGATGGCCCACATCCGCAATTACGACATCCGGACCATGACCGTGATGGCCGCCCTCCTGGGCGCGATCCTCCTCCTCCACGACTGGGCCGGCCGCCTGTCCCGCACCGGCGCCCTTCGTGCCGGAGGGCGGGGACGGGGGAAGGGGGGCGCCCCCTTCCTCCTCCTCTGGCTCCTCCTCGTTCTCGTGGCTCCCCTCATCGGGCGCCTCCTCGCCATGACGGTCTCCCGGACCCGGGAGTTCCAGGCGGACGCGACCGCGGCCGAGCTGACCCGCAACCCACTGGGGTTGGCGGGCGCTCTCCGGAAACTGGAGGGGGCCTTTGCCCCCACCCGGAGCGTCAACCGGGGGGTCGCCCCCCTCTGCATCGTGGACCCCCTGGGCCTGAAGGCGGCCCTCCGGGAGGGGTTCTGGGCCGACCTGTTCGCCACTCATCCCCCCATCGCGGCGCGCATCGCCCGCCTGGAAGCCATGGCCTACCAGGGAAGCGCGCGCCCCTGACGGTGCCGCGCGGCTCCGCGCTATCCCCAGCGCCGCCCCTCGGGTATGATGAGCAGGGTGGCGCGTCGGCTGGCGAAGCACAGGAGGCGGGATGATCCAATTCTCCGATGTGGGACTTCGGGCCTTCCAGCGGGAGCGGGCACGGCTGGCGAAGCCGAGTCTCGGGGTCCAGATCGCGTTCACCTACGGCTGCGGCGGAGCAGGCTTCCGGGTCACCTTCACGGATGACCCGCTAGACCACCACACGGTCCAGGAGGACCGGGGGGTGCGGCTCTGGCTGGACAGCCAGTGCGCCGCCGGCCTGGACGGGGCCGTCATTGACCACGACGGGACCGACTTCGTCCTGCGCCACCCGGACGCCGCCATCGTCGAGTTCTGCTGAGTGCAAGCCCATCGGCCGCCCCGCGGGACCGGCCGGAGCCGGGGCTGGGATGCGTTCGTGCGCGCCATGAGGTAGCGGTCATGACTCGCAGTTGGCAATCGCAGGTGCACGCGGCGCTCGACGTGAGCGACGCGCGCTCGCCCGCGAAGACCGCGGTCAAAGTCCTCCTCGTCGCGGTGATCGGGGCGAGCATTGTGGCCGCGGCTTTGGAGACGGTCGAGGCCGTCGCCGGTCGCTACGGGGCTCTGTTCGCGGCGATCGAGCTCGTGGCCGTGGGGGTGTTCACCATCGAGTACGCACTCCGGCTGTGGGTCGCTCCGGAGCAGGTGCCAGGTGGGGCGGCTGACCCGTGGCGAGCCCGTCTCGGCTATGCTGTTTCGGCCTTCGGGATCGTGGACCTCGTGGCGATCCTGCCGGTCTTTCTGCACCTGCTGCTGCCAATCAACCCCGACTGGCTGCGCGTCCTGAGGCTCTGTAGGCTGCTCAAGGTCGCGCGCTACGTGCCGGCCCTGGCGCTGTTCAGCGCCGTGATCCGCAGCGAGAGCCGGCCGCTCCTCGGGGCCCTGCTGGTCATGGCAGTGTTGCTCCTGCTCAGCTCCGGGGTCATGTTCCAGCTCGAGCGGGAGGCCCAACCCAAGGTCTTCGTCAGCATCCCGCATACCATGTGGT
>JAKEHP010000316.1 GCA_022614955.1 Candidatus Methylomirabilota bacterium | reverse complement strand
TCGGTCTATCACGTCCCGTTTGGGGCCGCATTCTACTACGGGTAGCACTGGGAGTAAGATACAAGGCGACGTGAGTTGGCCCGGCACTAGCGGGGAGGAGCCAGCGCCGGGAGACAGAGCCAGCGCGGGAGAAGGTTGATGGAAACAGACCCGGTGCCGCGGGGCCGCCGGCCCGCGGGAGGGATCCCGTTCGTGGCTGGCGGCCTCGTGATGCTGTGGCTGGGTGCGGCGGTCGCCGCTCAGGATGTGATGACGCCCCGGCTGGTCCTCGCCCTGCCGCTCCGGCCCCCGGCCGGGGGGGACCCGGCGCCGGCCTTCCCCGGCGAGCTCCGGAAGGGCTCCCAGGAATTTACCTTCCTGGTTGGCTACGGAGACCAGAGCGAAATCCCCGAGACCAGCCGGGAGGACCGGGAGTTCCTCTTCTTCACGCCCCGGTGGGGGATCGTCCTGACCGATCCGGTGGGGAAATGGTTCTGGCGGGGTGGCCTGGAGTTCGTGACGGAGCCCAGCGCCATCATCACGGCTGACACCCCTCGGATTCTCTCAGGCGGGATCGCGGCCCTCCTGAAGTACAACTTCTACACGGGGACCCGCCTCATGCCGTTCCTGGAGGCGGGGGCCGGCCTCATGGTCTCCACGGACCGGCTGGAGGGCCAGGGCTCCTCCTTCAACTTCACCCCACAAGGGGGGGCCGGCTTCCACTATTTCTTGACCCGGGAGTGGGCTTTCACCGGCGCCTACCGCTACTGGCACGCCTCCAACGGCGGCTACGCCCGCCCCAACCGGGGAGTGAACGTCAACACCTTCTTCATCGGCCTCGCGTACTTCTTCCCGTAAGGGTTTTCGCCCCCCCCGGACCTCTCGCCGGCGGCCTAGGCCTCGGCATCACCCCGTTCAGGAGGACCCACCGTCGGCCCCGACGTTACGCGATGGCGACGGTTGGGCGGCAGGTGCTTTCAGTCGTCGCCAGAGGGTGGTCCGCCCGATCCCGAGCATCTGCGCGGTCTTGCTACGGTTCCCCCCGTTCTGCCTCAAGAGGCGCTCCAGGAGCTGCTGTTCCAGGACGACCTGCCGCTCCGGATCGATCCCGGCCGCTTCCTCCGCGTGGACTGCGCTCCCCCGGAATTCGCGGGGGAGGTCCGCCAGGCCGATGAGGTCTCCCTGGCAACGGATGCAAGCGTGCTCGATCGCGTGCTCCAACTCCCGGACATTGCCCGGCCAACTGTGCCGGCGGAGCGCATCGAGCGCCCGGCGGGTCAGCCCCCGGACTGACTTTCCCAGCGTCTGGCTGAACCGGGCCAGGAAGGTGTGGACGAGGAGAGGGATGTCCTCCCTCCGCTCGCGAAGGGGGGGCAGGGTGATGGGAACTACCTTCAGCCGGTAGTAGAGGTCCTCCCGAAACCGCCCGGCTGCCACTAGCCGGCTCAGATCCTTGTTGGTGGCTGAGATGAGCCGGACGTCGGTCCGTATCGGCCTGCTTGAGCCGACGCGCTCGAACTCTCGTTCCTGGATGACCCGCAGGAGTTTCAATTGGATGAAGTGGCTGAGGTCCCCGATCTCGTCCAGGAAGATCGTGCCCCCATCGGCGGCCTCGAACCGTCCCACCTTCTGTGCAATCGCCCCGGTGAAGGCGCCCTTGACGTGGCCGAACAGCTCGCTCTCCAAGAGGGACTCTGCCAGCGCCGAGCAGTTCACCTTCACGAACGGGCCCGCCGCCCGGGGACTCTCGGCGTGGAGGGCCCGGGCAACCAGTTCCTTGCCCGTGCCGCTCTCCCCCTCCACTAGGATGGAGGCGGGGGTGGGAGCAACCTGACGGATGAGGGCGTAGAGGGCCTGCATCTGGGGCCCCCCCCCGACCAGGTCGTGAAAGCGGCAGGCCGGAGCCTCGTCCGTCGCGGAGCGTGGGAGTGCGGCCTGAACCAGGATCAGGAGGCCGCGGGTTCCATTCCCCGCATCCCCGACCGGGATGGCGGTCAGCCTGACCGACCGTCCCTCCCCACCCCCGATCAGCAGCCGCGCAGGGACCCCGTGGACCCCCCGCCCCTCCGCGAGGGCCGGGTGCAGAGGGGAAGCCTCCAGTGCATCCGTTTCCAGGAGCGCGTCAATGGGCTGGGCAAGCAGGGTGCGGAGGGGGGCCTCGGTCAGGGTCTGGGCACGCGGGTTCGCCCAGCGGATTCGCAAATCGGCATCAAGCAGAAAGACCGCGTCGCTTGCACCTGCCAGGAGATCCAGCTCCTTCGGGATCAGCCCGTCGGCTGTCCGTCCCTCGGCCTCGATCGCCGCGTCAACCATTGTGCTCCCGCCGCTGCGGGGGGTAAGCCACACGCCGGCCCTCTGTTCCCTGAAACACCCCGGCCCTTTCCGGTATTCCCGCCCTGGGGCGCCCCTGCAACAGAAAACGTGATGCGACGCAGAAGGGGGGGGAATACCCGAGAGGGCCGGGGTGTTTTCTGACTGAGCGGGGTGCGGCGGGAAGTGCGAAGTCCTTCGCGCTTCGCGATCGGGGAGTCAAAAGCACTCGAGGTGGCCACGGGATTGGGCGGGAAAGACTGCAACAGGGGCTGAAACGCATGGAGCCCTTCGGGGCACGGAGGAACACGGTCATGAAAAAGCTGGTCAGCACTGGTCTGTTGCTGGCCACCCTGGCGCTCGCCGGGACGACGTTCGCCGGTGAGGGCGGGATGCTGCAGGAGCGGGAGCTGCAGAAGCTCTTCGAGTGGTCCGCGGAGGCGTTCAAACGGGTCAACCCGGGTGAGCACACGGCCAACCCAGGGGGACAGGCGGCCGGCCCGGGGGCGCAGCCGACGAAGCCGGTGCCCCCCGTCCTGGAGCACCGGGGCTCCACGATCAAATAAGCGTGGCATCTGAGCAGCACGGGCCCTGACGGGAATACTCGGCGGGGCCCGATTTTTTTCGGTGTCCACTCCTGGTGGACTGTTTCACGGAACGGCGCTCGGGCTCTGGCGGGACTGCATCACGCCGCATACGCCTGCACTGCCTTCTCCGGTCGCGCCGCGCCAGTGGTTTGTCTGTCCGTTTCTTCCCCTTTCCCGGGCCTGTTCCGCGGAACAGCGCGGGGCTCCGGATCCCCTCCTCCCGTCGCGGGAATCGCCCGCGCTAACTCCGCGAAGACCAATCGGTTCGCCGGAAGTCGGGCGCGCCGATCTCCTCGCACACCTCACCTGGCACATCCTTTGCCTTTCTGTTTTCGCGTCGGCATCATCCCGAGTTCCTGGCGCCACCTGACAGCGCATCACTACCCTCCAAGCCCGGCGAGGTACATCCCCGGCCTCGCCGGGTGTGATCTCTCCGACTCGGCCGCCGGCCTGCCACCTGACCGGCCGCTCCGCAGTCGTTGCAGGGCACACTCTGCCCCGCAGAAGGGCCGCCATCCTCGGACGAGCTACGGTTTGTCCGGATTTCTGGTGCACAGATGGCACGAGTGGAGCCTTCCAAGAGAACGAAAGGAGTGAGGATGAACAAGTGGGCGGCGTGGGGCCTCATTTCCCTCTTCGGCGTGGCGCTGGCGGGTGCACCATCGCCTGCCGAGGCCGAGCTGAAGGTGGGGGTCAGCGGGTACGTGAAGCTGGACATCCAGTACGGCGACAAGCTCACGGGGGAGTTCCCCTCGCCCGGCCCTTCAAGTACTCCCCTCGACACCGACCTGGTCAAGGACAACCAACAGACGATCATTGACGCCCGCCAGTCCCGCCTCCGGGCGACCTTCTCCGACGAGGTGGCGGGGGTGAAGCTGTCGGGGCGGATCGAGACCGACTTCTTCACGCGGGATGCCGCCGACTCCCCCGGCCTCGCCACCTCCAATAGCGCCCGCCTCCGGCTCCGCCAGGCCTTCGCCCGGGCCGACCACCCCTCCGGGTTCTTCCTCCTGGCCGGGCAGTACTGGTCCCTGTTCATGAACAGCGAAGTCGCCCAGCCTGAACTCGTGGACTTCAACGGGCCGGCCGGTCAGATCTTCGCCCGCCAGCCCCAGCTCCGCCTGGGCTACAAGACTCCGCTCGCCCCGGGGTTGGGCAACCTGCTCTTCGAGGCGGGTGTCGAGAAGCACTTCACGGACAACCTCGGGGACGCCGCGGTCGTCGAGTCCCGCGGTGAGGGCCAGACCGTTCCGCTCTTTGCCGGGAAGATCACGTGGCTCCATCCGCGCTTCGGGATCGAGGTGGCCGGCGCGATCAGTGAAAGCGAGGTCATCCTGGCGAGTGGGGCCGATGCCAGCGAGACCGCCTGGGGCGTCCAGGTCAGCGCCCAGGCCAACATCATTGACCCGCTCACGGTCTTCGGCCAATTCCACGTGCAGGAGGGCCTTGGCCGCGTCCTGAACGGGGATTTCGCCAACGCTTTCTTGGTGGCGACAAGCCTCGAGAACGTGGAAACTGTCGGCTGGTACGCGGGCGCGAGCTTCAAGGTCACGCCGGAGACCTCCATCAACGGAGTCTTCGGCTGGCACGAGGCCGAGGCGATCCCGGCTGCCGGCTTCACGGGGAGCAGCCTGGAGAAGCACCAGTCCATCCACCTGAACATCATCCACAAGTTCTGGCAGCGGTGGCAGGCCGGCCTCGAGTACCGGCGGTTCGACGTGGAGGCCTTCGACGGAACCGAGGGTAACGTCAATTTCATTCATGGCGCCCTCTGGTTCTTCTTCTAGTTTCAGGCTGGAAGCGGATCCTGGTGGATGGGGTCCGCATTGTCATTGATTTGGCCTATCTGGAAGTCAAGAAGGATACCCTCATCGCCATTACCCGCCGCGAGGCCCTGACCCACCCCGTGACCGGGGAGGTCCTCGGGGAGTTCGCCCGAGAGGTGGGGCGCGCCCGCATCCTGGAGGTCCAGCCGACGTATTCGGTGGCCGACCTGATCGGCTTCAAACCCGGCCTCACCGTCAAGCCCCGGGACCGGGTTGCGGTCCTGCCTGGGCGCCCCTAAGCGACGGTCAACCCCTGTTTGAGTGGCAAGCACCAAGCGTCCGGTGCAGGGCAAGAAGGGTCCACTCTGGAGCGTTTGACCCATGCGAGCCCAGAGGGGAGGTTTCTTTTGCTTCGTCGCCAGGGTCGGAGGGGAACGAGCCGAAGTCCGCTGGCTGGACCCCGCGGCGGCGGCCCCCCGCCCGACAGGCGGCGGTGGAGCCGAGCCCCCAGGTGCTGGACCCCTGGCCGAAGAGGTGTGGCGTTGACAGGCCGGAGACACGGATGGAAGATAGTCGGAGAGGGATCGCCGGGAATATTCCGGGCGCAGGGTGTGTTTTATCGGAAGGCAAGGCGGCCCGCCTGGGGGGACTCGTGGAGGGAAATGGGCTGGGACCGCATGGGCGGCGGCGGGAGTTCGAGGAGGTGGCCCTCGTCCACCTGGAGGCGCTCTATGGTACTGCGCTGCGGTTGGCCGGGAATAAGGCGGAGGCGGAGGACTTGGTCCAGGACGCGGTCCTCCGCGCCTATGAGTTCTTCCATCAGTTTGCCCCCAGCACCAACTGCAAGGCCTGGCTCCTCCGGATCCTCTACCAGACCTTCCTGAACGGGCGTCGGCGGGTCCGCCCCACGGTGACCTATAATGACGACCTTGCCCCCCCGCTGGGGGGAAGCCCCAGCACGGCGCCCGGGAATC
>JAKEHP010000315.1 GCA_022614955.1 Candidatus Methylomirabilota bacterium | reverse complement strand
CTACATCGACGAGGCCCTGGTGGTGACCGGAGTGCGGCTGGAAGACCTGGACTTCCCGGAGGGGGCGTCAGTGGCGCTCATCGTGCGGGGAAACCGGCTGGTCCCGCCCAAGGGCTCCACCACGCTCCAGGCGGGCGACCACGTATACGTGATCGCCCAGCAGGAGGACCGGCCGTTCATCCAGCTGATGTTCGGCCGGCCCGAGGCGGAGTGACTCAGTCGGCCCGGAGGGCCACTGCGGCGTCCATCCCCAGGTCCCCAGGAGCTGGCGGAGCAGCCGGCCGCGGCTCGCGCCCCGGGCGGCTCGCACCGCCAGGAGGCGGGCTGGTCGCGGGGAGCGATCTCCACCGTGAGGAGCCGATCGGGCGCGCGGAAGGGTGGCGGCTCCCGCAGCACCGACCGAAGCGCGCTGAACAGGGGCGGTGATCGCCCCGATGCCGAGGGCGAGCGTGAGCACGGCGGCGAAGCGGGCGGGGCGGTACCGGAGCAGGCGCCGGAGGGCGAAGCGAAGGTCGGGAATCGTCATGGCGGCCTGCGGACGTTCAGGAGACGCCCGCCGGGCGGCCGCCCGCAGCCGGCTACTCGCCCACCGCCACGAACCGGATCTCGGGATCCCGACCGCAGGTGGTCCAGCGGAGCCGGACGTAGCCCTGGGCCCCGTCGAAGGTGCCGGCGGCCCGCAGCTCGCCGCCGTCGAACCGCTGCGGCGTGTCGGTGCACTCGCTGGCGTAGTGCAGGGGCGCCGGCGTGGTCACGGTCAGGTCCAGGCTCTCGCCCCCTCGACTCCAGCCGAGGGTTCCGCTGATGTCGAGGGTCCCGCCGGGGAGGGGCTGGTTGATCTGAAGGGCCGCCTCCGGCTCGAACACCACCGTCCACTGCTGGTCGATCGCCCCGTCCTGCTGGCCGGTGAACGTGCGCCCGACCTGGAGGTCGGTGATCAGCTGGAGGCCGGCCGTGGACCCGGTCAGGGAGCGGAACCCGTTCCGGGTCACGCTGTAGTCGGGATCGTCCTCGTCGTCCCCGGTGAGGGTGAACCGGAGGGCGGCGACCGTGGTCTGGTGGCCGAAACCGGCGGTGGCCGGGACCGGGTCCTGAATCCGGAGCTGCCCCACCAGGTCCAGGATGCCCCCCGGATGCCGGTGAACCGGCAGGGCGGCGCGGCGAAGCTGAAGGTGGCG
>JAKEHP010000314.1 GCA_022614955.1 Candidatus Methylomirabilota bacterium | reverse complement strand
TGCAGACCAGCTTGTCGGTGGAGAAGAAGTCGAAGTCGAAGTCGTACGGCTTGCCGTAGTGGGAGAACGCCCGCGCGATCGCGGCGTTCTTGCGCGCCTCGGAGACGCGCGGTCGGAGGACGGCGATGTAGTCCGCGGAGGCCAGCTCCTCGAGAGAGGAGAAGATCACCCCCGAAGTCCCCGCCTCGATCGCCCGCCGCTCGTGCCCGTTCCGATCCGGCCGCCGGTACTTCTCCAGATGCTGCTGGACGAAGGGGTGCGTCGCCAGGCCCCGGCGCTCCAGGTCCTCGGTCGTGCCCACGTAGAGCGCCATGTGAGGCCAGAAGCCCGGGAGGAACCCGTTGCTCAGGTACCAGTTCCGCCGCTCCAGAATGATATCCCCCGGCTCGAGCATCCGCTTCAGCTCCTGCACCTGCGCGTGGCTGATGAGCGGCCGGGAGATCCAGATCTTCACCTGGCCGGAAAGGGTCCCCATGATGGCGACGGCGTTGTACGTCGGACGGCGACGGAGGACGTGGAGCTGCCGCCACAGGATGTCCCACTTCCCCGCCCAGATGTTGATGGCGTTCACCTCGATGAATCGCTGCTGCTGGCGGATGGTGTCGTGGAGCCAGGCGAACTCGGAGCTGTCCGTCAGCCTGTGGTGCGCCATCCGGGGCGACTGAGCGGTGTAGAAGTCCCAGGCCTCCCCCAGGAGGTGGATATTGGTGACGGAGGTGATGTTGCTGTAGACCGTCTCGAAGATATCGGGTGGGATCCCCCAGATCGGCTCGGGCTCATTTAGCTTGGCGCGGGCCAGGGGGCGGTCCCGAAACGTGGTCACCAGCACGACGCCTTCCCGGAAGAGCGTCAGGCCGGAGACGTAGGCCAGCAGGAAGCTCTTCAGGCGGAGGTCCTCCCGGCCGATGGTCTCGAAGGAGCTGTAGTAGCCGAGGAGCCTGAGCAGGACGGACCGGTAGTTGAGGTAGCTCTGGAGCAAGGCGCGGATCCGGTCGTTCTCGGCCTGCGTGTAGGACCTAGCGTCCGGGCGACCGAGCGCGGTCACCAGGTCGCTGGAGCGCTGCTCGAGCTCCGTGAGCCCCTGGATCACGTTCCGGACCGCCACGAGGTCCCGCGCGATCTTCTCCTCCAGGGCGGTCTCCGCCACGCCGGAGAGGTCCTCCGTCCCCAGGATGACCGTCTCCCCGGGTCCCTTTCGGATGGCAGCCTGGCAGGAAACGCAGAACAGGAGAGCGACCAGCGAGAGGGAGCAGCAGGTGCGGTTCATGGCTTGCCCTCGCCGTTCCTATAGCGGCTCCGCCACCCCCTGTCAAGCGCCGGGGGGGCCCCCCCGCCTGGCGGCGGGGTGGATCCGGCGGGGAGGGGGGCGCCCCCCGGTATGGCGCGGGGCTCCACGACTGAGAGACTTTGCCACACCCCCGCCCGGCCGGCCCCCCTGGCGGGCCACTCCGGCCGCTCCGCGCTGGGGCCCCCGGCCAGAGCCGCCGCGGCTGACGCCCCTCCGCCGTCCTGGAACCCCCGTCCCCTCAGGCCCCTGCCCGCACACCCGAAGCAATCTCTTGGCACCCAAGTTGCAAAATCCCCCATCGGTTTCCCATGCATCAGAGGGGTGGTTGCCCACGAGCACTCTCAGCCCATAACCAGAGGATCCGGAGCCGCCGGCCCGCGGAGGAGATCGCATGGTCCCGAACGTCGAATCCGCTCTCTCCCCTGAATTGAGACTGGTCTACCAGATCCTCACCCTCCCGGTCTCCTGGATCCCGAAAGTTCAGACGGTGATCTTCCGCTTTTTCTGGGATTTCTCCTCCCCGCTGATGACGACCCTGAAGTTCACCCTGCTCCTCCTGCCGGCCTTCCTCGTCATCGTGGGGATGTGGTGCACCATGTGCGCCGTCTATACCCTGCCCTTCCGCGGCGCACGGGGCCACTTCATCGTCGCGATGCTCACCAACTGGTGGGATAGCGGTCGGGCCGTCACCTTCTTCTGGGCGGGAATGGTCCGGGCCCTGTTCCTGTCCGTGGGGTGGATCTGGGGGCTCCTCCGCATCCTGGCCGGCGGCCTCTATCTGGCCGTTTTCGAGCTGTTCATGCTCCCCTTCTCCCTCATCCGGCGGGCCACCCAGAATTCCCTACAACCCGGCCTTCCCTGGCTCGCCGTGATTCTCACCCTCTTCTGGTCCCTCCTGGAAGCGGGGATCTTCAGTTACACGCTGTACCCCACCGCCTCCGAGATCGCCAGCGACCTGGTGGGAAGCGCCGCCCACGCCCTCCTGCAGCCGGTCCTCTTCGTGGTGCTTTTCCTCCTCATCGCCGGGAGCTTCGCCTGCCTCCAGGTCATGGTCGAGGCCATGCAGCAGCACAACTGGAAGGACATCATCCAGATGGTGCTGGTGGAACTGTTCGTCATGTTCGTCGAGGTCGTCTTCCTCTACCGGGAGCTGGTGGACGCCATCACCCCATGGCTGGCCCAGCAAAGCGGAGGACAGCTCCGGATGGGTGTCACAGGCGTCCTCCTCATCTCAACCCTGGCCTGGATCGGGGTCCGCGGGATGACCTGGTTCCTCTTCGGCCGGTTCGGGACGCCGACCCTCCTCGCCATCATCTCCCGGCGCGGCGGTGCGGAGATCCCCGCGGGTGCCCGGCCCACGGCCGAGGCCGTCTTCGTCTGGACCAAGGAGATGATCGGCCACGTGAAGAAGGAGATCGGCTGGTTCCACACCACCGGGAAGGAGCTGGTGGAGGCCTACGCCCTCCCCCCGCTCCAGGTGGTTGCCACCACCATCAACTTCTTCATGGTCTTCTTCACCGGGCGGCACCTCTTCAACCTGCCCCTCAAGACCCTCCACGCCCTCACGGAAACGGTCGAGGTACTCAAGCTCCCGCCGGGGGCGCACGGCAGCCACGCGTCCCGGGGCGCGGACAGCCGATAGGGAACTGGGGGCACACCATGACGCGCCGACTTGCCGTCCTGCTCCTCGCCGCGCTGCTGCTGGCACCGGGCTGCACCTTCACCCAGCGGGAGGAGCCGCGCCTCTCCCTCTTCGTGGGAGTGGACGTCAGCGGATCCTTCGCCCGGACCCCCCATTTCAAGGACAGCCTCCGCTTCCTGTCCTACTACCTCTACGGCCACCTGCACGGCATCGGGGGCCTCGAGAAGCCGCGGGCCCTCTTCGTGGGCTCCATCGGGGGGGATACCCCGAACGAGCCCAAGGCCTTTTACCCCATCCAGGCGTTCGAGCGGAAGAGCGCCCGCGAGATCGAGGCCAAACTGACGGAGCTCTTCAGCGCGCAGGGAAACTACTACACCGACTTCAACGCCTTTTTCCAGCGGGTCGCGGAGACCGTGCGGAAGCAGAACCTGGTCCTGGCCCCCATCACGATCGTCATCGTCACCGATGGCATCTTCGAGGTCGCCGGTCCCGGGGGAAAGGCGGTGCTCCCGCCCTACGAGAAGATTGACGTTTCCGGCCTGGAGTACCTGGCCCGCAACGTGACGATCCGGGTCCTCTATGCGAGCCCCAAGGTCGCCGCGGAGTGGGAGCGGAAGATCCCCCGGGAGCGGATCCGGATCTGGCCGGTGGAAGCGGAGGTCATGGGAGGCTGGCGCGAGCAATTCGAGAACCAGCCGAACCTCGAGGACGAGAAGCGCCTCTGGAAGTGGATCCGGGACATCGTGGATCACCGGGCCCGCCGGCAGACAATTCTCTAGTTCGATCGCTTGTCCCCGCTCCCGGCCGGGGTGGACCCGGCCGCGCTCCCTTTCGGACCGCGAGACGGCTCCCCGACCAACCGACCGTCCCCTGGCAGCGGGTGTGTACCTCCCGGGTGATGCCCCCCACAGCCGCCAGGACGGACCACACGCCCTGCCCCAATCTGTCACCGGCACTGCCGCAGAACGGCACGACCACATCGGGCGGGGCCACGGGGCCGGGCCCGCAACTTCTTGACTGACCGGCACTTTTACCGCTGGGGATTCGCGGCGGGCCTGGTACGCCGCTTGCGGTATCTCTTGGGGGGAACATGCCCGAAGCGCTATTCGTGAGATTGATGCGGCTGGCCGGTTGTGCCTTTCGGGGCGGGTTACGGTCGCGCCCGAGGCCACGCTTGAGGGGAGAATGCGATGCTGGGCCCGTGGCACCCCTTCCCGCCTGAGAACGATTCCTCCATCCCGGAGGGCCCGGGGGTCTACGCCGTCGCTGACCAGGAGGACCAGGTCCTCGCCATCGCGGCCGCGCTCAACCT
This sequence comes from Candidatus Methylomirabilota bacterium, assembly GCA_022614955.1. Classification (GTDB taxonomy): domain Bacteria; phylum Methylomirabilota; class Methylomirabilia; order Methylomirabilales; family JACPAU01; genus JACPAU01. Next base: position 245 of record JAKEHP010000314.1, on the reverse strand, counting down.
TCGGGAAGCCCTCCAGGAGCTGGCCGCGGTTCCCCCCCTGCCCCTCCGGGACCTGGCCACGCACTTCTGCGTCGAGGAGCACCCGGAGCCCAACCGGCGGCGGGCCGAGCTGGTTGCCAACCATCTCGCCCGCACCGGCGCCTTTCCCCCGTGCAACCGACGACACCCCCGCTTCCCCGCACGCCTTCCGGCCTGGATCCAGCATCCAGGGGGCGAGGCGGGGCTGCAGCGGCTCGCCGCCGAGA
>JAKEHP010000313.1 GCA_022614955.1 Candidatus Methylomirabilota bacterium | reverse complement strand
TCCCCTCCGAAAGACCCCGGGTGGCGTTCTGGGCGTCGAAGACGAGCCGGCTGTGCCGGAGGATCCACGGAATGTCATACGTGCTGTGTCGAACGGCGATGAGAACACAGTCCATCGCGGCGAGCAGCTCCGGCGTCAGGGACTGGGACTCCAGGGCCGGCAGACCGGCCGGCAGCCCGTGCTCCCCCGGTGCCAGCTTCGGCACGTGCGGGTCGTGGTAGCAGACGGCCGCCCCGCTCTGGGCCAGGATGTTCAAAACCTCCACCGCCGCGGAGTTGCGGCAGTCGCCGATGTCCCGCTTGAAGGCGGCCCCCAACACCAGGATCCGCGCCCCCTTCACGGGCTTGCCCTTCTCGTTCAGCACGCGGGCGAGGCGGTGGACGGTGTAGTAGGGCATGGACTGGTTCACCTCGGCCGCCAGCTCGATGAACTTGGTATAGAAGTTAAACTCCCGGGCCTTCCAGGAGAGGTAGTACGGGTCCACGGGGATGCAGTGCCCTCCCACCCCGACGCCGGGGAAGAAGGGCATGAACCCGAACGGCTTCGTCGCGGCCGCCTCGATGACCTCCCAGATGTCCAGACCCATCCGGTCGCAGAGCTTCGCCAGCTCGTTCACCAGGGCGATATTGACGGAGCGGAAGGTGTTCTCGAGGAGCTTGCACATCTCCGCGGCCCGGGGCCCGGACACGACGTGAATGTCCTTCGGGTCAATAATGAGACTGAAAAGGGCCGCCACCCGCTCCGAGTCGGCTGGGGTCACCCCGCCGACGACCTTGGGGGTGTTGCGGGCGCCGAAGACCTTGTTGCCGGGGTCGATCCGCTCCGGCGAAAAGGCCAGGGAAAAGTCCCGCCCACCCTTCAGACCGCTCTGCTCCAGGATCGGCTGGACCACCTCCTCGGTGGTCCCCGGATAGGTGGTGCTCTGCAGGACCACCAGCATCCCCCGGTGCAGGACGCCGGCCAGGGCGCGGGCCGCCGACTCGATGTAGGAGATATCGGGAGCCTTGGCCCGGGTGAAGGGGGTGGGGACGCAGATGAAGGCGGCGTCCGCCTCCCGAAGGAGGGTGTAGTCCGCGTGCGGGGTGAGACGTCCGGCCCGGACGACCGTCTGCAATGCCGCGGACGGGACGTCGGGGATGTAGGACTGCCCCCGCCGAACCCGCTCCACCTTCTCCCGGTCTACGTCAATCCCCAGGACCCGCACCCCGGCCTGGGCGAACTCCACGGCGAAGGGGAGACCCACGTACCCTAGGCCGATGATCCCCACCGTCACCGACCGGTCCCGGATTTTCTCCAGGATGTCCACGGGCATCCTCTCCCGCGCGTTCCGCGCGCCCGGCCCCCGCTTCAGGGCCGGGAGTGCTCCTGCCACCAGGCGATGGTCCGCTTCAGCCCGTCCTCGAGGGAGACCTTCGGGGAGTACCCCAGGACCCGCTGCGCCCGGCCAATGGAAGGGAGCCGGCGCCGGGTGTCCTCGAAGCCCGGGCCGTACACGGCCTCGTAGGAGATCGTGACAATCGGCGAGGCGGAGCCGGTCAGCCGCTTGACGAGGCGGGCCAGCTCACCGATCGCGATCTCCACCGGGCTGCCGATGTTGAACACCTGTCCCTCCCCCGCCCGGCTTTCTCCGGCCAGGACCGTACCCTGGATCGTGTCGCTGATGTAGGTGAAGCAGCGGGTCTGCTGCCCGTCGCCGTGGACGGTGATCGGCTCCCCCGCCAGCGCCTGCCGGATGAAGGTGGCGATGACGCTGCCGTAGCCCCGGGGGTCCAGCCGCTCCCCGTAGGAGTTGAAGTACCGGACGATGGCGACGGGGAGTCCCTTGTCGGCGTAGGCGAAGGCCAGGTGCTCGTCCACCGCCTTGGCCGTCGAGTAGGACCAGCGGTGGATTTCGGTCGCCCCCAGCACCCGGTCGTCCGTTTCCTCGAAGGGGACCTTCTGGGCCTTGCCGTAGATCTCGGAGGTGGAGGCCAGGACCACCTTGCGCCAGTACTTGTAGGCGGAGTGGAGGATGAGCTCCGTCCCCCGGACGTTCGTCAGGACGGCGTTCAGCGGGTCGGCCACGATGTGCCGGACCCCCACCGCGGCCGCCAGGTGGTAGACGAGGGTCGAGCTGCGGGTGAGCTCCTCCACCAGCGCCTCGTTCAGGACGGTGTCGTTGACGAAGCGGAAGCGGGGGTTCTCCAGGTGGGGGGCGATGTTGGCGATCTTCCCCGTGGAGAGGTTGTCCAGGACCACCACCTCGTACCCCTGCCCCAGGAGGTGGTCCACCAGATGCGAGCCGATGTAGCCCGCCCCGCCCGTTACCAGGATGCGCATGAAGCCCTCCCCGCTGCCCCGCCCTCCAGAAGCCGCGTATAGCACGCCCGGATGCCGGCGATCAAGGTCTTGATGTCGTGCTTCGGGAAAACAGCGGCCCGCGCCGCCGCCGCGTAGGCTTGGGCAGCGCGCCGGTCGGCCAGGACCTCCGTCATGGTCGAGGCGAGCGCGCCGACGTCGCTGGGGGGGGTGAGCCGCCCGGTCACCCGGTCCTGCACCAGGTCCTCCACCCCCCCCACCGCCGCCGCCACCACCGGCACGCCGGCCGCCATCGCCTCCAGGAGACACACGGGGGTCCCCTCGTTCCGGGAGGACAGGACCACGAGATCCAGGCCCGCGTACAGCGCCGGCAGATCGTGACGCCATCCCAGGAAGCGCAGGGCGCCACCGAGGCCTAACGCAGCCGCCTGCCCCTCGAGGGCTTCCCGCTCCGGCCCGTCGCCCGCGATGACGAACCGGACCTCCGGGACGCGCTGGTGGAGAAGCGCCGCCGCTCGCAGGAAGAGGTCCACGCCCTTGATCGGGACCAGGCGTGCCACCACGCCGACCAGGGGGGTCTCTGGGGAGAGGCCCAGCTCCGCCCGGAGGCGCCCCGCGAGGGGGGCAGCGTTCAGGAAGGGGGCCAGGTCGCGGCCGAGAGGGATGACGGCGATCCGACCCGGCTCCGCCACGCCGAGGGCGATGAGCTCCCGTCGCTGCCGGGGGCTCACGGCGATGAGGAGGGTACTCCGTCGGGCCAGCGCCGCCTCGATCCGCCGGAAGAGGGCCGTCGCGGCCGGGCCAAAGTAGCCCGTGAGGACGTGGCCGTGGAAGGTGTGGACCCGGACCGGGACCCCGGCGAGAAGGGCAGCCACCCGCCCCACCGTCCCGGCCTTGGCCGTATGGGTGTGGACGAGGTGGGGCTGGAGGCTCCGGAGGTGACGGGTCAGGCCGGCTAAAGCGATCAAATCGGCCGCCGGCCGGATGGCGCGGGCGAGGCCGGGCACCCGAACGGGGGAGACCCCCGCCGCCTCGGCAGCCTGCCAGAGGGACCCCTCGCGGGGGTCCTCCTGCCCGGCAAAGAGAACGCTCCGATAGTCCCCGCCGTTCAGGGCGCTCGTGAGGGCGATGGCCTGCTGCGCCGGGCCGCCGATGTTCAACCGGCCGATCACCCGGGCAATCACCCGCTTACCCATGGGTTGCATCTTCCGCGGCTGTCCGCGCCAGCCCCTCCGCGAAGTCCACGGTAGGGCGATAGCCCAGCAGAGTTGCGGACCGCGTCAGGTCGGCCTGGGAGTGGCGCACGTCGCCCGGCCGCGGCGGGGCGAAGGCGGGCTCCAGGCGCTTGCCCAGGAGGCGGTTCAGGTGCCCGACCAGCTCGAGAAGGGTCACCCGGGCGCCGCAGGCCACATTGATAACCTCCCCGGAGGCCCCCGCCGCGTCCGCGGCGAAGAGGTTCGCCCTCACGGCGTTCTCCACATAGGTGAAGTCGCGCGACTGCTTCCCGTCTCCGAAGATGACCGGCCGCTCCCCCCGCCGCATTGCCGCCAGGAACTTCGGGATGACGGCGGCGTAGGGAGAGGCAGGGTCCTGCCGCGGGCCGAAGATGTTGAAGTAGCGGAGGCTCACCGTTTCCAGGCCGAGGGCGGCGGCGAAGACCTGGCAGTACTGTTCCCCCGCCAGCTTGGAGACGGCGTAGGGGGATTTGGGCTGGGTGGGCATCTCCTCCCGCTTGGGGAGGTTGGGGCTGTCGCCATAGACCGAGGAAGAGGAGGCATACACGACCCGCCGGACGCCAGCCCGCCGGGCAGCCAGGAGAAGGGTCAGGGTCCCGGTAGCGTTGACGGCGTGAGTCGTGGCCGGGTCCTCCAGGGACCGGGCCACCGACGGAAGGGCCGCCTGGTGGAAGACCACCTCGATGCCCCGCACCGCCCGCTCCACGATGGCCGGGTCCCGGAGGTCCCCCTCCAGCAGTTCGGCGGTGTCGGCCACCGCCGCCAGGTTCGCGCGCGCCCCGGTGGCGAAGTTGTCCAGGATCCGGACCGGGTGCCCCGACTTGACAAGGGATTCTGCAAGGTTCGAGCCGATGAACCCGGCCCCGCCCGTGATGAGATAGCGAGCCATCTCCTAGCCTTTCACGGCCGCCGGGCTATTGCGGCGTTGCTGGGCCAATCGTCCGTCGCCGTCAATGAATGTGCAGTGCCACAGTTCCAGCATCAGGAGATTCCAGAGCAGGTAGTGCCAGTGCGCCTGCCCTCGCACGTGCTCGTCCAGGTAGGCCCGGACCACCTCGGGCCGAAAGTACCCGCGATCTGCCGCCCGCCGACTGAGGAGTGTGTCGTACGCGAGCGGCCGGAGTTCATCTCGGAACCACCGGTCAATGGGGACACCGAACCCCATCTTCGGCCGATCCAGCACCGCGTCGGGCAGGATGCCCCGGAGCGCCCTTCGCAAGAGGACCTTCTTCTCCGTCCCCCGCAGCTTCAGGTGGGACGGGACACCTGCTGCGAATTCCAGCAGCTCGTGGTCCAGGAACGGCGACCGCGCCTCGAGCGCGTGCGCCATGCTGGCCACATCCACCTTCACCAGCAGGTCGTCGGGAAGGTAGGTCCGGGTGTCCACATCCAGCAACGCGTCCACCATGTTCAGGCCATCCGACGTTTGGAACGCGCGGACCAGCAGCTCCTCCGACTCCGGCGCCGACACAGCGGCCGCGAAGTCCGGCTGGTACAGCTCGGCCTTCCGGTCGGCCGTGAAGTGGAACACCCACCGGCTGTACCTCCGGTCCGGAGGCTGGAGCAGCCCGTCCAGAAACCGGCGCCCCCGAGCCAGCAGGCTCCCCCGCCGCACCCCACGCGGCACGAGGCCCAGCGCGGCCCGAAGCCTCCGCCGGGCTGCGGCCGGCAGCCAGTCCAGGCGCCCGGCCAGCCGCTGGGCGACGTACCGCTCGTAGCCCGCGAACCCCTCGTCACCTCCGTCCCCGTTCAGGGCCACCGTGACGTGTTGTCGGGTCACCTGCGCGACGTAGTAGGTGGGGATGGCGGAGGAGTCAGCGTACGGCTGGTCGTAGTGCCAGACCAGCGTCGGCAGGATCCCGGCGGCGTCGGGCCGGACCACGAACTCCTCGTGGCGCGTCCCGAAGCGCTCCGCAATGAGCCGGGCGTAGCGCCGCTCGTCGTACTCCGCAGCCTCAAACCCGATGGAGAAGGTCCGCACCGGCTCGGCCGCGTGCCGGCTCATCATGGCCACCACCGCGCTGGAGTCAATGCCACCGCTCAGGAAGGCCCCCAGCGGCACGTCGCTGATCATCCGGATCCTGACCGCCTCCTCCAGCCGCCGGAGAAGCTCTCGTGCCAGATCCGCCTCCGTGCCCGGGTGCTTCGCCCCGTATCGCAGCCGCCAGTAGCGCTCGAGCGTGAGCTGTCCATCCCGGAGCGTGGCCACGTGGGCCGGCGGCAGGGTGCGGATCCCACAGTAGGCGGTTCCCGGGTGGGGGACATAGCCGAAGCTGAGGTAATGGTGGATCGCCTCGGCATCCGGTGTCACCTCTACTTCCGGATCCAGCAGGATCGCCTTGATCTCCGATGCGAACCGCAGGCCCCGGTGATCTATCTGGTAGTACAGCGGCTTCTTCCCCAATCGGTCCCGCGCCAGGAGCATCGTCCGGGTCCGGCCATCCCAGATCGCGAAGGCGAACATCCCGCGCAGGGCCCGGACGCACGCCGGCCCGTCTTCCTCGTACAGGTGCAGGACGGTCTCGGTGTCGGTCTTGGACCGGAACCGGTGACCGCGCCGGATGAGATCTTCTCGCAGGTCGGGGAAATTGTAGATCTCCCCGTTGAATGTAATCCAGATCGTCCCATCCTCGTTGGACATGGGCTGATGGCCAGCCGGGGAGAGGTCAATGATGCTCAGCCGCCGGTGGGCCAGGCCGACGGGCCCCGCGCAGTACACGCCGGCGTCGTCCGGCCCGCGATGGGCCATGACGGCGTTCATCCGGGCCAGGAGGTCGGGCTCCACCTGGCGGGCCCGGTCAAAGTTCAGTTTCCCGGCGATGCCGCACATGGGCGGCCTTATCCCTTCTGCGCGGCCACGCCAACCGGGTGGGTGGGGGGCCGGAGGTGCGCCGCGTCCACCAGCGCATCGAGGAATGCGGTGGTGCGTCGGATCATCTCCGTCTCGGTGAATTCCCTCGCCACCCGGTTGCGGCCCGCGTCGCCCATGGCGGCGCACCGGGGCGGATCGCGGAGGAGCGTCACCAGGGCCTTCGCCATGGCCGCCGGGTCTTCCGGGGGGACCAGGAGCCCGGAGACCCCGTCCTCTACCACCTCCGGTGTCCCCCCCACGCGGGTCGCCACCACGGGGAGCCCGCACGCCATCGCCTCGAGGATAGAGTTCGACATCCCCTCCGCGATCGAGGGCTGCACGTACAGCGCCATCCGGTGGAGCCAGGGTCTGACGTCGGCCTGCTCCCCGGCGAAGGTGACGGC
>JAKEHP010000312.1 GCA_022614955.1 Candidatus Methylomirabilota bacterium | reverse complement strand
GGCCCTCCCTTGGCAAAGCGGAGAGCCTACCATCACCCAGGCTTACCCTGAGAGAATTATTGAACAGTTAGACCCTGAGAGAATTATTGATCTATCACACCTCCCGGCGCGCCCGCTTGACGCCGGCCGCGGGCTGTGAAAGACTCGCCGCCAACTCTGGCGGGCACTTAAGGCGTGCGCCGAGGCCAAGACGGGCCGCGCTGCTTGCGGGCATAGCGTTTGCACCCCGGTCCCCCCGGGGCCTCGTCGCCCCCCGCCCGATGCGGAGGCCAGTGTGGCAACGGAATCCTCCTTCGACATCGTCTGCCGGGTGGAGTTGAGCGAGTGCGACAACGCCATCCAGCAAGCGATGAAGGAGGTCGGGCAACGCTTCGACTTCAAGGGAAGCCGCTGTACCGTTCACCGGGAGGAGGCGGCGATCCTGTTGCAGGCCGACGACGAGTACAAGCTCAAAGCCCTGACCGAGCTCCTGGAGGGGAAGCTGGTGAAACGGAAGGTCCCGTTGAAAGCGATGACCTACGGGAAGGTCGAGGCAGCCTCGGGCGGGAGCGTCCGCCAGCGGGTGGCGATCCAGCAGGGCATCCCGGTAGAGAAGGCCCGGGAGATCGTGAAGCGCATCAAGGCGACCGGCCTGAAGGTGCAGGCGCACATCCGAGAGGACGAAGTCCGGGTCTCCGGGAGGAGCAAGGACGATCTGCAGGCCGTCATCGGGGCGCTGCGGGCGGTGGAGTTCGGGGTCGAGCTGCAGTTCACCAACTACCGGTGAGGCCGGGACGGATGGCATGACCGACACCCTCCAGATGCTGGTCCAGGCCTTCGACCGGATGTCGGCGGCCTACGAGCTGATGTCGCGCCGCCTGGCCAGCCAGATCGAGCAGCTGGAGGCGGAGCGGACCGCGCTCAGGGCCCAGCTCTCGGACCTCAGCGGGCACCAGACCACGCTCCTCCGGTCCAACCAGGACCTGGCTCGGCTCACCGCTGACCTGTCCGGGCAGGTGGCGTCGCTCCAGCATCGGGCGGAAGAGCTCAGCCGCCAGGACCAGCTCAAGTCGGAGCTCCTGGCCACCGTCTCCCACGAGCTCCGGACCCCACTCACCTCCATCAAGGGGGCCCTCTCCGTTCTCCTCGCCGAGGACCCTTCCGCGCAGGAGGTCCGGGCCGAGTTCCTGGGCATTGCCCACCAGAATGTGGAGCGGGTGATGCGCCTCGTCGGCAACTTCCTGAACCTCACCCGGATCGAGGCCGGGCAGATCGGGATCGCCCCCCGCGCCCTGGACCTGGTGGAGGTCCTGGCTGCCGCGGTGGGGCGGATGCGCGGCCTCGCCGCCGAGCGGCGGGTCGGGCTGGAGGTGGAGGCTCCGCCGGGGCCGCTCCCCCTCACCGGTGACCCCGAGATGCTGGAGAGCGTCTTCTCCAACCTCCTGGACAACGCCGTGAAGTTCTCCCCCGAGGGGGCGCCGGT
>JAKEHP010000311.1 GCA_022614955.1 Candidatus Methylomirabilota bacterium | reverse complement strand
GTGGATACCCTGCACCGCCTGGCAAACGCCGGCCCGGATCTCCTCGTCCTCATCGAGGTCCAGCACGGGACCCGGCTCTCCGAAGACGACATCATCCGGGTGGCAGACGACTACCGCCGCATCCCCTCCGCGTCTTCCGGCTGACCCGGCCCCCGGATGGCCCGCCCCTCCCCCTTTCCCCCTTGACAGGCGCTCCGGCCCGCGTGTAGTGTAACGACTGTTACATTACCGCCTTGCAACTATCGTTATCCTATGCGCCCCGATGCCCGCGACTGGATGATCCTCGTGTACAAGATCCCCTCGCAGCCGACTCGGCTCCGGGCCCATATTTGGCGGCGCCTGCTCAAGTGCGGGGCCCTGTACTTACAGAACTCCGTCTGCCTCCTCCCGGCCAGCCCGGAGGCGAGCGAGAATGTCCGGTGGCTGGCCGACGAGATCGAGGAGATGGGAGGGGAGGCGCACGTCTTCCGGGCCCGCGCGGCGGGGCCGCGGGGAGATGCGCGTCTCCTGAGCCGCTTCCGGGACGTGGCGGCGCGGGAGCGAGAAAAGGTAGTGGTGGGGCTTCGGGCCCTGAAGCGGCGACTCCGGGGGCGGCTGGATATGGCGACTGTGGAAGAGGCGGAGGGCGAGTTTCGGCGGCTCCGGCTCGCGTTGCTCCGGTGCGAGCAGCGGGACCACTTCCCGGGTCCGGGGCGCGGGACACCGGAGCGCCTGCTTCGGCAGGTCCGGGAGGCGCTGGAGGCCCAGTACGCGCGGGGGGCCGGCCGCCGCCCGATCAGCTGAACATGCGGTACTACACCCGGAAGGGAATCCACGTGGACCGGGTCGCCTCGGCCTGGCTGCTCCGGCGCTTCGTGGACTCCGGCGCCACCTTCGTTTTCGTGGAGGAGGGGGAGACCGTCCCCGGCGCCGTCCCATTCGATATTTCCGGAGCGGAGCTGGGTCATCACCGGGGTCGCTGCACCTTTGAGGCGATTCTGAGGAAGTACCGCCTGTGGGATCCGGCCCTCCGTCGGCTGGGCGCCATCATCCGGAGCGCCGACCTGCTGGCGAGCGCCGACGAGACCCTGGAGGGAGCCGGCTTTGACCTGATCTTCCGGGGCCTCCGCCAGGGGTCGGCCGACGATCACGAGACCCTGGAGCGCGGCGCGGTCCTGCTGGATGGGGTCTACCAGGTCCTGGCATCGCCTCGGCGCCGCCGGCGTCCGGGGGACTGGCGCCGGCCTGCCGCAGGCCAGCGGCGCCGGTCGCGCCCGGCGGGGGGCAGCCGCCGCGGCCGCGGCGGGTAAGAGGAGGGCTCCGATGCACGGGGCGGATGAGTCCCGGCCGATTGGCTACGATGATCTTCGTGTGGAGACGGTGCTGCAGGCTGCGAAACTGATGGCTGCGTCGGCGATCACGGCGCCCAAGTCGGGAGGCCAGCTCTTCCTGCGGGGGAGTCCGCTGTTCATGGAGACGGTCATCGTCCACGACAAAGCGGCGCTCAAGCGCCT
>JAKEHP010000310.1 GCA_022614955.1 Candidatus Methylomirabilota bacterium | reverse complement strand
GGACGCGGGGGTGAAGGTGGGGCTGTCGCGCAAGGTGGCCCAGTTGCTGGCGGCGCAGACGGTCCTGGGCGCGGCCCGCATGGTCCTGGAGGGAGCCAGCGCCCTCGCACCGGGCGCCGCCGCCACGCCGGAGGACCTGGAACTGGCCAAGCGGATCTTCGCCGCCGTGGGCAAGGTGGTGGTGGTGGTCGAGGAGACGTTGATGGACGCCGTCACTGGCCTCTCGGGGAGCGGGCCGGCGTACATCTTCCTGATCATTGACGCCCTCTCGGACGCGGGGGTGAAGGTGGGGCTGTCGCGCAAGGTGGCCCAGTTGCTGGCGGCGCAGACGGTCCTGGGCGCGGCCCGCATGGTCCTGGAGACCCACAAGCACCCGGGGGAGCTGAAGGACATGGTCACCTCCCCGGGGGGGACAGCCATCGCCGGCCTGCACACCCTGGAGGCCGGGGGGCTCAGGACCACCCTGATCAACGCCGTGGAGGCGGCCACCCGACGCTCCATGGAGCTGGGCCGGAAGGACTGAGGCACGGGTGCCATGTTCGTCCTGGGGAACTTTCTCGGTGCCCTGGCTATGATCCTCGACTGGGCCTTGCAGGCCTACATGTGGGTCCTGGTCGCCCGGGCGGTCATCTCCTGGGTGAGCCCCGACCCGTACAACCCCATCGTCCAGTTCCTGGTCCGCAGCACCGAGCCGGTCCTCCGCCCCGTCCGCCGCCTCCTCCCGCTTGGGGCAGGGATCGACTTCTCCCCCCTGGTGGTCATCGGCGGCCTGTTCTTCCTGCAGCTCTTCCTGGTTCGCTCGCTGCGGGATCTGGCCGGGACGCTCAGATGAATATCACCCCCTTGGATATCACCCAGCGGGAGTTCCGGCGACGCCTGCGGGGATGGGACCCGGAGGAGGTGAAGGCCTTCCTGGAGGGGGTGGCGGATGAACTGGAGCTGCTCGTCAAGGAAGTCACGGCGCGGGACGAGCGGATCCAGAGGCTGGAGGGGCAGGTGGCAGCCTACCAGGAGCGGGAGGAGGCGCTACGCAAGACCCTCTACTCCGCCCAGCGCCTCACCGAGCAACTCAAGGAAACGGCGAAGAAGGAGGCGGACCTGATCCGACAGGAGGCGGAGCTGCAGGCCGAGAAGCTCCTGGAGGAGGCCCACCGCCAGGCGGGGGAGCTCCAGGCCCAGATCTCAGACCTCAAGCGGCAGAAGGTGATCTTCGAAGCCAAGCTCCGGGCTAGCCTGAAAATCCACCTGGACCTGCTGGAGGGGCGGGGCGAGAAGCTGGCAAACCCCCCGCCCGCTCCGTCCCCCGCGAAGGGCGATGCCCCTCCTGAGGCAGGCCGGCCCTGACGTCCTCCTCACGGTCCACGTCCAGCCCCGCGCCGCCCGCGATGAGGTGGCAGGCCGCCGGGGGGAGGCCCTGCACCTCCGCCTCACTGCCCCGCCCGTCGGGGGGGCGGCCAATGCCGCCTGCCTCACCCTCCTCGCGCAGCTCCTGGCCGTTCCGAAGGCGCGCCTGCGCCTGGTGGCGGGGCCCCGCAGCCGCACCAAGGTCATCCGGATCGCGGAGGCCACGGTGGCGGAGGTGGCGGCCCACCTCACCCCGCACCTGTAGCCAGCCCGGCCCCCTCCCCTAGGGCTCCTCCACCACCAGAAACTGGAAAACGACCAGTTGCGGGGCCGAGCCCCGGTAAACGCTGGCCAGGTCAACCAGGACCGCGCGCGCCTCGGCCGGCAGCTCCGGGAACAGGAGGAGCCCCTGCCGTTCGCCGCCGGGGGGGACTACCACCGTAGCCGTCAGAACCGTGCGCTGGACGGCCCGGAGGCGCCCGGCTCCCCTCTCGGCCCCGGCCAGGAAGGCGTAGAGGGCGGGATAGTCCAGGGGCCCCTGGCGGCGCCCCTCCTGGTCCGCCAGGCGTGCCGCGGTGGGATCGAAGGAGAAAGGGTCGGGGGAATCGTTGCGGAGGTGCACGAGAAAGGCCGCGGGCCGCGGGGCTCCCGTGGGGAGGTCAGCAAAGGGGTTGACGAGGTCCCGCTGGCCCCCGTAGTAGCGTCCGAGGGCATCCCAGGAGAGGGCCCGGATGCTCACCGTAGCCCGCTCCAGTTGCGCGATAATGAGCTCTCCGGTGACGGTGTTGACGGGCACGCTCTGCGGGCCGGGGCGCAAGAGACGGGTCTTCGGGGGAGCGGGACGTGTGGCGCAGGCCGCCAGGAGGATGCAGATGCCGACCAAAACAGCACCGGGGGAGGGCGGCCGCGCCACCCTCCCCCGGGCATCGCTCTCTGGCTTGTGGGTCACACCCGCATCGCCCGCAGCCGCGCCACCCGCTCCTCGATGGGGGGGTGGGTAGAGAAGAGGCTGAGGAAGGAACGGCCGCTGAGCGGGTTCACGATGAAGAGGTGCGCCGTGGCCGGGTTGGCCTGGAGCGGCAGGCGCTCGCTGGCGTGCTGCAGGCGCTCCAGGGCGGAGGCCAGCGCCCCCGGTTTCTTCGTGACCTGGGCGGCGGTGGCGTCGGCCAGGTACTCCCGGGCCCGCGAGATGGC
>JAKEHP010000039.1 GCA_022614955.1 Candidatus Methylomirabilota bacterium | reverse complement strand
GTGGCGAGCGACGTTGGATCAGTGACCGTGAGGTCGATCGCCGTGCCCGCAGGTCGTTTCTGTCCGGGTCCTGGACTCTGGTCGACGACGATCGATTCGGGCGTCGGCAGGTAGCCCTCCGGGTCGCCGCTCACGTTGCCCAGGACGAAGCCGTCGCCGGTCAGCGCGACGGTCGCGGCGGCGAGCGTCAGGCAGCGGTAGTCGCCGACGTTGATCGGGCCGGGGGTCGGGGTCGGCGTGGGCGGCGGGGTCGGCGGCGGCGTGGGCGGCGGCGTGGGCGGCGGCGGAGGGGGGTGACCAGTGACGGCAGCGGAGGCGGCGAGGGCGGCGGCACGCCTCTTGCACGGGAGGCGGGCGAAACGGGAGGCGGGCGAACTATGGGCGTCGAAGGCAACCTGATCGAATCCATCGCACTTGGGGTGTTGGGGAGGAAGGGCAACCAGCCAGCAGGCCAACGGGGCCGAGAGCTTGCCCTTCAGTACCATGTGCCCCCCGACGGCCTCGACTCCGACAACCACAAGTCCCAGTCCGCATCCGCCCGGATCGTGAATCGGATCGATGGAGGAATTTCCGACATGGAGGCCCACCTCGCCCGGCTTGCCGGAGCCGGTAACGTCGGCCACAAGGAGTGCGGGCCGTTGTACTGGCCCGACGGCACGGTCGGCCCACTTGCGATTGCGAGGGAGGCCCTACGACAAGACCAGCAGGCGGAGGCCCTGCAGACGAAACTTGGGCGGTACACCGAACACTCGCTCGCCCTCATGGCCCTCGTCTCCCTCCTCGACCCCTCCCTCGTGGACGAGTCCCAGTGGACCCTGCGAGCGGGGCCGGACGTCTCCCACCCCGACCGGAACTTCCAGCCGATGGGCTCCCTCGTCACCCTCCCGTTGGGCTCGCGGGCGCTCTTCGACGAGGACCCCAACGACGGACTCGCTTTGGGCTGGCACATGGAGTCCCCCGCGACACAAATCCTGGCGTGGGTGCTCGACGTACCCCGAATCCGCACCGGCAAGCACTACGCCTGGTGGGACGCCCTCCAACACGGGCAGGCGTACCGCGGCCCCGATGGGAAGGTGATGTGGGGGTCTTCGTGGGCCGTGTTGGAAGTGCTGACCGGGACGCCGTACTCCCACCCGCTCCCCCTGCTCCCTCCGTCCACGGTGTCCTTGCTAATGACCGCAATGTCCCCCTCGGTGGACGTTGCGAAGGAGATCCGCCACTCTTGGGCGGTCTCTTGGGCCCAGCTCCTTTCCGGTTGGCGTTGGCGATGTGGGTGGGACGTGTTGCGGTTGAAGAGCGGAGGATTCCTCGCCGCGGCGGAGATCGACACCTCCACGACCAAGCCCCCCGTCATGTGGATCGAGGCGCACCCCAACGGGCCGATCGACTTCGCGTGCCCCGTCGAGTACCACAGCTCCCACCACACCGGCGACTCTGTGGGGGAGATTACCCCCACCTTGCTTACTCGACGGTGGAAGGCCACGACCTCCTCCAACGAGGAGGGGTACACGTTCATCTCCCACGCCTTCGGCCGGAATAAGAAGGTGGCCCTGCGGCTCTGGCTTCCTCGGGGGGACACGACGTGGGCGGTCGAGTGGCCCCGGCTGTAATCGGGGTGTGTGTCCTCCCGTGTGGGTGTGAATCCGCCGAGCAGGACCTCCTCTACGGCCCCCACCGGAGGAAGCACGAGGTCGTGACATTCGGGGAGATCGAGGTGGTGGGGTGGAAGTGCCTGACGTGTGGACACCGGAAGGTGCCCCTGGACTTCGATGTGAAGGTGGCCGTTGCGACCGAGTGAGGTCTACCTCCTCGCCGCGGCCCTGAACCCTTCGGGGTGGGAGCGGTTGCGGCGGGGGGTCTCCCCGGCTACGTTCGAACGGGCCGACGCGGCCTTGGTGTGGAAGGCCCTCTCCGCGTACTGGTCCCGCGCCCCCCGGTGGTCGGTGCCGGCGTTCCGCGCCGTGGTGCGGAACCTGGCGGAGAAGCCGGAGGCGGCGAGGGACGCCCTCGACCTCCTCAAGGACGCACTCACCAGGGCCAAGGACCCCGGTCTCTGGGCGGTGGTGCAGGGGCACCTGAAGGACGTCGAGTTGAAGCGGGTCTTGATGGGTGCCGTGTCCGACTTCACCTCTGGAGAGTTCGACCCCGGCTCCCTCGCTCGCACCCTTAGTGGTCTCGACCGGGCTCAGGCGGGGGAGTCGGCCGTCGTCACCCAGCTCGAGAAGGAGCTGCGGCTGCAGGCGGGGAAGCCCCGCTTCCCCACCGGGTGGAAGAGCATGGATGCGGCTCTCGGCGGCGGCTGGACGGCGGGGGAGATCGTGGTCTGGATCGCCCCTCCCTT
>JAKEHP010000309.1 GCA_022614955.1 Candidatus Methylomirabilota bacterium | reverse complement strand
GCCAGCAGGTCCGCCTTGTAGATGAAGTTCCAGGGGGAGGCCAGGCTGGCGAGGAAGGAGGCGGAGGGCCACTTGAGGCGGAAGACGACGGTGCCCTCGTCGGGCGCCACCACCTCCTCGACCATGGCGTAGGAGGCCTTCCGCGCGCTGGCAACCCCCTCGGGCGGGAAGATGATCCTGTCGTAGGTGGCCTTCACGTCCCGGACCGTCAGGAGGCTGCCGTCGTGGAACCGGATCCCCTTCCGGATCTTGAAGGTATAGGTCAGGCCGTCCTTGGAGGGCGTCCAGGTCTCGGCCACATCCCCCTCGATCTTCGGGTACTCGTCGGGGTCGAATCGCAGGAGGGTGCTGTAGTGCGGTGCCGTGGGGTGGAGCATGGCGAAGGTGGTCTCCCGGTGGCCGTCGAAGGAGGGCGGGGTCTCGGCGACGGCGAAGGTCAGGACTCCCCCGGCCCGCGGCTGCTCCGCCGCCAGCGCCCCCGGAGCCGCTCCCAGGACTAGTCCCATCAGGATGACCGCGATCGTCCTCCAACCCACTCCGGACATCCTCCACCCACGAGTCTCGCTCATCGCGATGCCTCCTTCCCCGTGTTGTGAGACGGTTCCAACAGGCGCGACCCTTCCGCTCCTCTGTGCTCGGGTCCGGCTCCCGCTCACCGGACCCGGGAGGCCCCGCGGGAGTGTCCCCCGCCCGGACCATCAGCGGAACCGGCAGCGCAAGCAGTTTGTGCGGAACGTCGTGGGCACCGTATCGTGCCGTCCCGCCGCGTGTCAAGGAGCAAGCCGACCCGGGTGGCTTTCCGGCCGGACTCAGACCCGGATGCAGGCGGCCCAGTGGCTGGGTCGGACCTCCCGCAGGGGGGGAATCCCCTGGCTGCACTCGGCGATGGCGATCGGGCAGCGCGGGTGGAAGACACACCCGGCGGGCGGGTCGAGGGGGCTGGGCACCTCGCCCTTCAGGACCGTGCGCTCCCGGGTGGCCTCCACCGTGGGGTCCGGGATCGGGACCGCGGCGAGGAGGGCCTTGGTGTATGGGTGGAGTGGACCCTCGTAGAGGGCCCGCCGGTCGGCGATCTCCATGATCTTGCCCAGGTACATCACCACTACCTGGTCACTGATGTGCCGCACCACACTGAGGTCGTGGGCCACGAACAGGTATGTGAGGCCGAATCGCTCCTGCAGGTCCTCCAGTAGGTTGATGATCTGGGCCTGGATCGAGACGTCGAGGGCCGAGACCGGCTCGTCGCAGACGATGAGGCGGGGCTCGAGCGCCAGGGCCCGGGCGATGCCGACCCGCTGCCGCTGGCCGCCGGAGAGTTCGTGGGGGTAGCGGTCCGCCAGGTTCCCGCTCAGGCCGACCATGGCGAGGAGGTCCTCCGCCCGCGCGAGGGCCGCGGCCCGGTCGGCCACCAGGCCGTGGACGGTCAGGGGCTCCCCGACGATCTGGCCCACGGTCATCCGGGGGTTCAGGGAGCCATAGGGGTCCTGGAAAATGACCTGGATCCTGCGACGCACGGCGCGGAGCTCGGTCTCGCCCATTCGGGCCAGGTCCTTGCCCTCGAAGAGGACCTCCCCCCCTGTCGGCCTCTCGAGCTGGAGGATGCAGCGCGCCGTGGTGGTCTTGCCGCAGCCCGACTCCCCGACCAGTCCTACCGTCTCCCCCTCCCGGACGACGAAACTGACATCGTCCACCGCCTTGATCAGACCCACCACCCGCTGCGTGAGGACCCCCGACGTGACCGGGTAGTGCTTCTTCAGGTTCCGGACCTCGAGGATGATCCTGGGCGGCGGTCCCTCCGCGCCGGCGACGGAGCGCGCCGAGGGCCCGGGGGCTTCCCGGAGAGGGGTGGGCGAGGGGGGCGTCTCGCTCATTGCACGGGGCTCACCGCGAGGCCGGCCAGGCTCTCCGCCACCCAGCAGGCCGACAGGTGGTCGCCGCCCACCGGCATCAGGGGCGGGACGTCGTGCGCGCACCGAGGGATGGCGAACCGGCAGCGGGGGGCGAAGCTGCAGCCCGGTGGCAGGCGGACGAGGTCAGGCGGCTGCCCCTCGATCGGGTCCAGCTTGGCCTTCCGCGGCAAATCCAGCCGGGGCACCGAGCGGAGCAGGCCCAGGGTGTAGGGGTGCCGGGGGTCGTGGTAGATCTGCCGGGCGGTCCCCTGCTCGATGACCTTGCCCGCGTACATCACGTTCACGCGGTCAGCATAGCGGGCCACGACCCCCAGGTTGTGGGTAAT
>JAKEHP010000038.1 GCA_022614955.1 Candidatus Methylomirabilota bacterium | reverse complement strand
GCGATGGTGAAGATCACCGGCGCCCAGCTCAAGGAGCCGGAGCAGGACATCTTGCACAACCGCGTGACCTCGGCCCTGGTCTATAAAATGGCGAGCGACCGGCTCGCTACGCGCCCCTCACCTGGAACGTTGGGCGGGCAAAGGCACATGATTCAAGGCCCGATCCGGGGTTCGGCGTACAGAATGGTGCCTCTGGCCTTGGCTCTCATTGTTGCAGTGCTGCTTGGGGGAGCCTGCGATGGGTTGCCGCGGGGAGAAGCACAGACGCGCGAAGGCGCACACTCACGGGCGGAAGAGCTGTTAGGGGCACTCAGGAAGGGCGATTGGAGCATGGCGGCCCGTTTCGTGTACCTCGATGGAAACACGCGGGCCCGGATGGGAATAGCGGGCGGGGCCGCCAGGGAAGACGCGGTGCCGAAGATCGAGGCGTGGTTTAAAACGATCTATGGAACCGTGCGACCCGGGTCAGTGCACTCCGTGACGATCGACCCGAGCGAACCGCCGCGGGCGAGAGTGCAATATCGGCACGGGGATTTCGATGCCCTTACCATGCGGTTCGTGGATGGGAACTGGTACTATGTGGTGGAGTAAGGTCTGCCCATTGGCAACTGCGGTCGGGGTCGTGCCGCGTTGGGCCGACAAGATACACTCCCGAGGAGCAACGCACACATGAGACGCTTGATCTCCAGCGGTAGCCCGTACGAGCCGCGTGTCGGGATCTCCCGTGCAGTTCGCGTCGGGCCGATCATCGCGGTGTCGGGAACCGCCCCACTTGGACCTGACGGACGCACAGTCGGAAAGGGAGACCCGGCGGCGCAGGCCAGACGCTGCCTTGAGATCATCAAGGAAGCATTGGAGCGAGCTGACACGTCACTTGAGCAGGTCGTTCGGACACGAACCCTGCTCACGAGGATCGAGGATTGGCAGGCTGTGGCTTCGGTGCACGGCGAGTTCTTCGGCTCGATTCGTCCCGCAAATACCATCATGCAGGTGTCGCGGTTCATTGATCCGGACTGGCTTGTCGAGTTCGAGGCTGATGCAATCGTCGAGAGGGAAACAGAGAGTGGGGTAACGTAGGGATGGGGGTCGTCGAACGAAGATTTAGACCGGCTCTTGCGGAATTTACCCGCATGGGGCGTGCTGAAGTGGCAGGTCACCCCGCTGCAGACCTTCGCCGGCCGTGCCGCTCAGGAGCGCGAGGTTGTCAAGCAACTGAAGAAAGCGGCTCGCTGACTCCGAAGCTCCAGCAAGCCTCGGAAGGCCAGCAAACAGGGGCGGGCAGCCGACCGCGAGGCGCGACAGGACCTCACGGGGGGTCCGCTTGTTCGGGGCGGGTGATTCTGCGATAGTCGCCGGGGGACAGGATGGGGCGATGGCGGGCGGTGGCCCTCGCGGGCGCGCTGGGGCTCTTGGCCGGGTGTGAGGACGGCGTGGAGCGCTACTTCCTCTACTTCCCCACGCGGGCGCTCAGCGAGACCCCGGCCACCTATGGCCTCCCGTTCGAGGAGGTTTGGTTCCAGGCCGAAGATGGGGTCCGGCTCCACGGCTGGTTCGTCCCGCATCAGGGCGCCCGCGCTACGCTGCTGTGGCTCCATGGAAACGCCGGCAACATCGGCCATCGGGCTCACAACCTCCGCCAATTCCACGACGCGCTCGGTATCAATGTCTTTCTCTTTGACTACCGGGGCTACGGCCTGAGCGAGGGGGAGCCATCGGAGGCGGGGCTCATGAAGGATGCCGAGGCCGCGTGGCGGCTCCTGGGTGCGCGTCCGGATGTGGACCCGGGCGGGATCATCCTCTTTGGTCGCTCCCTGGGGGCCGCGGTGGCGGCCGAACTGGGGGTGCGGGTAAATCCCGCCGCCCTGATCCTGGAGACCCCCTTCACGAACCTCCTGGACATGGCGCAGCACCACTACTGGTTCCTCCCCGTCCGATGGCTTGTCCGCTCCCGCTATGACACGCTGGGAGCGGTCCGCCGGGTGAGGGCCCCGGTCTTGGTCTTGCACGGGGACGCGGATGAGATCGTGCCCTTCGACATGGGGGAGCAGGTCTTCGCTGCCGCCGCGGAGCCGAAGGCCTTTTACCGGATCCGGGGGGCGAGCCACAACGATACCTACATCGTCGGCGCGAAGCCGTACTGGGAGGCCCTCCGGGCGTTCCTCGCCACCGCCCTCCCTGCCCCCCGGAGTCCGGGTTGATTTGGCGCGGTGCGTTCGGGTAGAATGCGCGGAGTTTTCGCCGATCCCCTTTGGGGGGCCGGGCCGAGAGGAGGGGGAGTCGTGGCCGCGCAGCGGACGCTCACGGGCTGGGGGCTCATCCTCGGGGCCAGTAGCGGCTTTGGCGAGGCGACAGCCCTGGCGCTGGCCGGGGTCGGGATGGACATCTTCGGCGTCCACCTGGACCGCAGGGCGACCCTCCACAACGCGGAGCGGATCCAGGGGGAGATCCGGGCGGCCGGGCGCCGGGCGGTCTTTTTCAATATGAACGCCTCCGACCCCGAGAGGCGGCGGGAAGCGCTCGAACACATGGAGAAAACCCTGGCGGAGCGGGGCGAGGCCGGCGGCATCCGGGTCCTGTTGCACTCGCTCGCCTTCGGGACCCTCAAGCCCTACATCGCCCCCGATCCCAAGGAGGCCATCACCCAGCCCCAGATGGACATGACGTTGGATGTGATGGCGCACAGCCTCGTCTACTGGGTGCAGGACCTGGTGGCGCGGGGCCTGATGCGGGAGGGGGGAAAGATCTTCGCCATGACCTCCTCGGGCGGGACCCGGGTCTTCCCGACCTATGGGGCGGTCTCGGCGGCCAAGGCAGCGCTGGAGTCCCACATCCGGCAGCTCGCCCTGGAGCTGGCGCCCCTCGGCATCGCCGTCAACGCCATCCGGGCGGGGGTGACCGACACGCCGGCTCTGCGGAAGATCCCGGGCCACGAGAAGATGATCGAGGTGGGCCGGGAGCGGAACCCACATCGGCGGCTCACGACGCCGGCGGATGTGGCCAGCGCCATCGCCGTCCTCTGTCAGACGGGGACCCACTGGATGACCGGGAACACCATCGGCGTAGACGGCGGCGAAGACGTGGTCGCGTAGCGCGGGAGGGAACGGGAAGGGTGGGTGAGGTGAGCGAAGCGGGTCAGGGGCGCCGCCGGGCGGCTCGGGTGGCCGGCCTGGCGGCGGCCGTGACGGGGCTCCTCCTCGGTGGAGGGGGCGCGGCGGCCGGCCCCGGCCCGGTGGAGCGGCCGCCCAGCCTACGGGCCGAGGCGGCGCTCCTGGTGGATCTCGTCAGCGGGGAGGTGCTCTTCAGCAAGAATGCTGAGAACTCCCTGGCCCCGGCCAGCCTCACCAAGCTCATGACCCTCTACCTGGCCTTTGAGGATGTGGCCGAGGGCCGGGTGAGCCTGGAGGACGAGGTGCCGGTCAGTCCGCGGGCCGCCCGGACCCCTTCCTCGCGCGTGCCCCTCCGGAAGGGGGAGCGGCTCCCCCTCGAGAAACTCCTGGAGGCCGTAGCGGTCATCTCGGCCAATGATGCCAGCGTGGCCGTCGCCGAATACCTGGAGGGGACAGAGGAAGAGTTCGTGGCCCGGATGAACCGGCGGGCCTCGGAGTTGGGCCTGACGGAGACGCACTTCTCCAACGCCCACGGCCTCCCCTCCCCCAACCAGCGAAGCAGCGCGTGGGACATGGCCGCCCTGGCCCTCCGTCTCTTTGAGGACTATCCGCTCTCCCTGGACCTCCTCGCCCGCAAGAGCTTCCATCATCGGAGGATCACCCGCATCCGCTCCCTCGGTCTCCTGAACGATAACTTCGGCGTCGAGGCGGTCAAGACTGCTTGGACCAGGGAGGCAGGGTTCAGCCTCGTCGCCACCGCCCGCAAGGATGACCGCCGCCTGATGGTGGTGGTCCTGAAAGCCCGCAACCGCGTCCAGCGGGAGCTGGCCGCTCGGGCCCTTCTCCGGTACGGCTTCGCTCGAGCAGCGCGGGCGAACCCGGATGGGGCGATGCAGGCGTCGCCCCATCCCGAGCTCCCCGCGGCCCCGCCCTTTCCCCTCTCATCGCGAGACAGGACCGCCTTCTAGCCTCCGGTGGGGTCGGTCGGCTCGCGGACCAGCGCTTCCCTCCGCTGACCCTGACCCCATCGAGGCGCCGCCGCGGCAAGCAGCGACGCCCCCGCCACAAGCGCCCCCGCCAGCCCTGCCGCCCCGAACCCCGCGGCATCCGCGATCGCTGTCAGCCCGACGGGCCCCGCCACGAACCCGGCGTCCACCACGAACCGGTACCAGCCAAGGCGGCGCCCGCTGAGCCCGCCGGGGAGGCGTTCGCCCAGGAGGAGGGGGGGCATCATCCAGGCGGCGAAGGGGGCCCCCAGGAGGAGGCCGACCAACAGGTAGGCCAGTTGGCCCCGGGTCTGGGGGAGGAGGACGCTGCCCACGGCGAGGCAGCCCAGAGCTGGTAGCAGGACGGCGCGGCGACCGAAGCGATCGGCGGCCCAGCCGGTGAAGATGAGGCACAGGATATCGGCGAGGAGGCTCAGGCTGACGGCCTGGCCGATGGCGTCGGCCGGGAGCCCGAGGGCGCGCGCGCCGTAGAGGGGGAAGAGGGTGGAGAGGGTTCCGGCCCACCCCGTCGCCAGGCTGAAGGTGGCCAGGAAAGGGGGGAAGCCGAGGGCCAGCATGCGGGTGAGGGATGGAGGGGGACCACTGCGTGAAGGCTCGGGCCGTGTGACCGCCCCCCCGGGCCGGGCGTCCCGGTCCCCCGGCGAGAGGGTTGCCACCACCAGGATCCCTCCCAGGAGGGACGGGCCCGCCGCCGCGAGGAACGCGCCCCGCCAGCCCAGGGCGGCTCCCGCCAGGCCCCCAAGAAGGGAGCCGGCCGTGAAGCCGCCGATGGCGGTCATCTCCAGCCAGTTGGTGGTCCGGCCTCGGGCCCCCGCGGGTGCGGCCTGGAATAGTAGGCTCAGACTACCGATTGAGACGAAGGCGTGGCCCACTCCCACCAGGCCGCGCGCGACCAGGAGGGAGGGCAAACCCTGCGCGACGGCCGAGAGGAGGGTGCCGGCGAGGATGGCCACCACGCCCAGGAGGAGCGCCCGGCGGTGGCCGATCCGGTCAGCCAGATAGCCTGCCGGCAGGTCGCAGCAGAGGCGCGCGAAGCCGAACGCCCCCGCGATAAGGCCAGCCTGGGTGGTGCTCAGCAGGAGGCCTCCCTGGATGACCGGTAGGAGCGGGGGAACGACCCCCACGGTGAGCGCCTCGCAGAAGATCGCGCCGAGGAAGGCCAGGAAGCGGCGGGGGCGGCCGGGGGAGGGCTGTAGCGGGTCGGGCATGGGGCTCAGGGGTGACTGGCTTGGTCGCCGGGCTATTCATGCAGGGGAGGGGTGTGAAGTCAAGGGGAAAGGGGATTGGCGTTCCGTCATGGAGGGATTTCGTAACGACCCGGGGGCTCCCCTGGCCGGGAGGGCACCGGGCCCTGGGGGGGACCCCGCCGCTGCTGGCACTTGGGACTGGGAGGGTCACTGGCATCCCGCTTGCTTCTGCCTCCTCCGGCGGCGGCCAACGGCTCGCCGGGAAAGGAGGCGGAAGGATGGTTCGTCGGTTCAGTGCCCTACTCCTGGCCTTCCTCGCCCTGTTGGCGACCGGTGGGTGCGCCCAGACGCAGCAGGCGTGGGAGAGCACGAAGCAGACCGTCTCAGGCTGGTTCAGCTTCAACCCTGTCTCCGCGGACGGGGTGGCGGCGAAGGAGCTTCCCACGCTCGTCATCGCCAAGTCGAACGTGGTACCGAAGATAGGCCCCGACGCGAAGGCTAAGCCGGCCGGGGCACTGCGCATGGGGGACCGGGTGGCCAGGCTCGAGGTCCAGGGCAACTGGGTGCGGGTCTGGATCCCTGAGGGCGGGCAGGTCGCCTGGGTCAACCGGGAAGCGGTCCAGCCGGATACGGGTGAGAACAGCGTGAGCGGGACCGTCCCCTTCAGCGCCCTCCTCCCGTTCCGGGTGGCGGCTGCCCAAGCCAACCTGCGCGAGGCACCCGACCCGAAGGCGAACCTGGTGGCCGAGCTGAAGCAGGGAACCGAGCTCCGCTTCCTGGATGTCCGGGGGGGCTGGCTCAAGGTCGCAGATCCCGCGGGCAGGCAGATGGGCTGGGTCGCTCAGAGCGCGGTGGGGCGGAGCAGCTAGCTGACCCCTTCCACGAGCGAAACCGCAGGCCACCCGGCCTGCGGTTTCGCTTGTGCCAGCCTCACTCCTTCGCGAGCCGCTTGACGAAGACCTCCATCTCCTTCTTGGTCTGCAGGTCGCCGGTCTGGACCGCCACCTCACAACCCTTCCTGTAGGTGGCGATGGCTTCCTCGAGTTTCCCCTGTTTCTCCAGCGCCCTCCCGAGGCCCCGGTAGGCGGCGGTGTAGTTGGGCTTGATGGCGATGGCCGCCCGGAACTCCGCCTCGGCCTCGGCGGACCGCTCCGTCTGCAGGTACAGGGACCCGAGGCCGTACCGGGCCACCTCATCGTTGGGGTACTGCTCCGCGACTTTCTTGAACTGCTCGAGGCGCGCCGGGTCCATCAGGCCTCCACCCGCGCCTCAGCGCGTAATGATGATCTTCCGGTCCATGAAGTAGATGATCAGCACGACCAGGAGGACGATGACGGCCACCGCCACAACGACCCCGACGCCATCCCCCGCTGGCAGCAGGCCGTCCATCCGCTGGGCAAGCTCGTGTAGGCGGGCGTCGTCCAGGGCGTTCAGGCGGGTCCGGATCTCCTCGGCAGAAAGGCCCAGGTCGGCGAGGCGCTGCGTGACCACCTTGCGTTCCAACAGGCTCTGGAGGCGGGCGAGATCTTCCGCGCGCCCCGCGCCCGCGGCCCGCTCGGCCGTGGCGAGCGTGGTGGGGACGAGGGCGGCGGCCCCCTCCCGGGGGATGGCCCCGAGCAGGGCCGTCGCGGCGACCAGGTAGCAGGCCAGCAACTTCCCGGGCAGACGAGCGGCGATTCCCCGATGGCATCTGCGCATCACGTCCCTCCTAAGGGAAGTGCAGAGGAAGAGAGCTCCGGGGACCCGCGCCGCCACCCGGCGCAGGCGTCCCCTAGCCGAGGCCGAGGATATTCCCGGCCTCGTCCATGTCAATCTGCTCCGCCGCCGGGCGCTTCGGGAGGCCCGGCATGGTCATGATCTCGCCCGTGATGGGGACCAGGAAGCCGGCTCCCGCCGAGATCCCCACCTCGTCCACGGTCACGGTGAAGTCCTCGGGCCGCCCCCGCAGGGCCGGGTCGTCCGAGAGGGACCGGGGGGTCTTGGCCATGCAGATGGGGAGCCCGCTGTACCCCAGCTTGTTGATCTGCTCGATGTCCCGCTCGGCGCGGCGGGTGTAGTAGATGGCGGAGGCCCCGTACATCCGGGTGGCGATCAGACGGATCTTCTCCTTGACCGGGAGGCTCCAGTCGTAGAGGGGCCTGAACCGGGAGGGGGTCGTGGCCAGGAGATCCAGCAGGCACTCCGCCAGCGCGATACCGCCCGCCCCTCCCTCTCGGTGCACATCCGTCACGGCGGCCGGGATCCCGAGGGCGGCGCAGTGCTCCCGGAGGACCTCAAGCTCCGCCGGGGTGTCGGACGGGAACCGGTTGATGGCCACGACGAGAGGGACGCCGAAGAGGCGGGTATCCTCCACGTGCTTCTCCAGGTTCGGGAAGCCCCGTGTGAGGGCCCCCGGGTCCTCCCGGTCCAGCTCCCGGATGGCGACGCCCCCGTGGTACTTCAGGGCCCGGACACTGGCCACGAGGACCACCGCGTCGGGGCTGAGGCCTGCCGTGGGGCACTTGATGTCGAAGAACTTCTCCGCACCCAGGTCGAACCCGAAGCCGGCCTCGGTGACGCAGAGCTCCCCGAGGGCCAGGGCCATCTTGGTGGCCAGCACGCTGTTGCAGCCGTGCGCGATGTTGGCGAAGGGCCCCCCGTGCACCAGGGCCGGCGTCCCCTCCAACGTCTGGACCAGGTTGGGCTGCAACGCCTCCCGGAGCAGGGCGGTCATCGCCCCCGCCACCTTGAGGGCCTCGGCCAGGACCGGCTCCCCGTCGTAGGTGAACGCCACCAGGATGCGCCGCAGGCGCTCCTTCAGGTCGGCCAGGTCCTCCGCCAGGCAGAGGAGGGCCATTACCTCGGACGCGGCGGTGATGAGGAAGCCCCCCTCGTGGGGGACCCCCTGCGTCCGGCCGCCCAGCCCCACCACCACGTGGCGGAGCGCCCGGTCATTCATGTCAATGACTCGCCGCCAGAGGATCTGCCGGGGATCAATCCGCAGGGGGTTGTCGTGGTAGAGGTGGTTGTCCAGGACGGCGGCCAGCAGGTTGTGGGCGGCGGCGACGGCATGCAGGTCACCGGTGAAGTGGAGGTTGATCTCGTCGTGGGGGATGACCTGGGCGCGCCCGCCGCCCGTCCCGCCCCCCTTCACCCCCATGATGGGGCCGATGGAAGGCTCCCGGAGCGCGATGACCGCCCTGCGCTTGAGGCGCCCCAGGGCCTGCCCGAGGCCGATGGTGGTGGTGGTCTTCCCCTCGCCGGCCGGCGTGGGGGTGATCGAGGAAACGACGACCAGCTTCCCCCGGGGGGCTCGGCGGTGTGTCTCCAGGACTCGCAGACGAATCTTGGCCTTCGTCCGGCCGTAGGGGATGAGGTCGTCGGGGGAGAGGCCGAGTCCTGCGCCGACCTCCTCGATGGGCCTCATGGGCCGCAGTCTAGCCCCCCGGCGCAGGGCCCGACAAGCGCAAACTCATACAGAAGGGATCCAGGTCCGCTCGCCGCCGAGATCCCCCCGTGTCCCCTACCAGGCTGTCTGGGGGGGGCTTTCCGCGCCGCCTCCGCGCTCACCGGGATCGCCGCGGAGTGCGGCGCGCGGTGAAGAAGCGGCGCGCCAGGGGGGAGTGGTCCCCGGGGGCGATGGGGACCTCGATGATGACGAAGCGCCGCTCGCGGTCGGCCGCCTGGAGCGCCTCCCGTAGTGCCAAGGCTGTCCCGGCCTCGTAGCCGGCGCCACCCCACAGGCGTGCCAGGGCGGCGTACCGCCAGGAGGGAAGGGCCAAGAGGTCCGGCCGTGTGGCGAAATGGTGGAAGATTCCCCACCCGCCGTTGTTCAGGAGGATCACCACCGGGTTGAGCCCGTAGCGGGGGGCATGAGCGATCTCGTACCCGGTCATCTGGAAGGCGCCGTCGCCGCACAGGATCAACGGACGGAGTCCCGTCCCCATCTGCGCCCCAAGGGCCCCGGGGACGGCGAACCCCATCGAGGCGTAGTACCCCTGGGCCAGGTAGGCGGCCATGCCGCTCATCCGGATCTCCAGCCCGGCGAAGATGGCGTCCCCGGAGTCGGCCGTCACCAGGTAATCCCGCCGTCCCCGGAGGAAGCGATTCATCTCCTGCAGGACCTCGGTCACCGTGATCCCGTTGCCCCTCCTTCTCTGCGGAGGGAGGTTGTCGCAGTACCTCACGCGCTCCCGGTGCCTTCGCAGGGGCGTCCTCAGGAGGCCGCGAACGAAGTCGGCGAGGGGCACGTCCGCGTAGGAGTGAAAGGAGATCTCCACCCGATCGTCCATGGCCCAGATGGATCGGTGCCGGGCGATCGTCAAGGGCTGGTTGCCCAGGTCCACGTCTGTGAGGAATGCCCCGAGGTACAGGACGAGATCCGCCGTCGCCACCCGCCGCCGGATGGCCGGGTGGCTCAGGGGCCCGATGTGGATCCCCATGTGCTGCGGGTGGTCCATGGGGAAGACCCCCTTGGCCAGGACGGTCGTCAGGCAGGGGACCCCCAGGCGCTCCACCAGCGCAACCAGTTCCCTCCGGACGCCGAAGCGCTGGACCTCCACCCCCGCAATGACGACCGGCCGCTTGGCCCGGTTCAGCCAGGCGGCCGTCTCCCGGACCGCCTCGGCCACCCGCTGCCGGTCGGCCCGCCGCGGGGGGAAGGTCCCGTTCCAGCGCCGCAGGGCTGCCGGGACCGGGATGGGTCTTTCCACCGCGTCCCGGTGGATCTCCAGGTAGCCCGGGCGGTAGTGGTGGTGAATGGCGCGGACGACCCGGTCCACCTCCTCGGCGGCCGTCCGGGGATCATCGAGGACAGCGGCGGCGCAGGTCAGCTCCTGGTAGATGCGGAACTGGGACTCGATCTCCTTGGCCTGGTGATGGATCAGGGCCCCGAGCTTCCGCTCCTCCTCCCCGGGCCCGCCGCTCAGCACCAGGAGGGGGACCTTTTCGGAGAAGGCGCCGGCTATGGGGTTCACCATGTTGTGACCGCCGGCCCCGTAGGTGACGCAGATGACACCCAGGCGCCGGGTGCTGCGGGCATATCCGTCGGCGGCGAATCCGACGCCGGGCTCGTGGGAGAGGGTGACGATGGGGAGGCCGCGCGGTTTCCCGAAGCGCAGGAAGAGGTTCAGGACGAGGTCCCCCGGGATGCCGAAGAGGCGCTCCACCCCGATCCGCTTCAGGTAGGCGACCAGGAAGTCCCCCAGGGGCATGGTGCTCTTCACCAGCGCCTCCCCGGTGCGAGACCTACCGGTTCC
Organism: Candidatus Methylomirabilota bacterium; assembly: GCA_022614955.1. Classification (GTDB taxonomy): domain Bacteria; phylum Methylomirabilota; class Methylomirabilia; order Methylomirabilales; family JACPAU01; genus JACPAU01. Next base: position 31,132 of record JAKEHP010000038.1, on the reverse strand, counting down.
CGGTGGTCACCCGGAGATAGAGATCGCCTGGCCGGCCGTCCGGCCCCGGCCGCCCCTTCCCCTTGAGCCGCAGGCGCATCCCTGACCGTACTCTAGGCGGGATCGTGACCAGGACCTCCTCCACCTCCCCCTCCCGGGAGAGGGAGACCCGCTTGACGCCGCCCGCCGCTGCCTCGGCATCCGTGAGCGGGAGGTCCCGGGTCAGATCGCCGTCTTTGCCCGCGGGGAGGGCCGTCCGGCCGAGGAGGCCTCGAAGCGCCCCAAGGAGCATCCGCCCCAGGGCGCGGAGGAGGCCGCCCCCCTGGGCGGCCGATGGCTCCGCCTCCCCCTCCCGCACCTCGGCCCGCCGGCCGGGGCCAAAGGTGATCCGGCGCCACCCCCATGGTCCGGCCACGAAGATGCCACCGAAGACGACGCCCCGACCGCCCAAGAAGGTCTGGGTGAAGAACCGCTCGTCGGCCCGGACTCCGGCCCGCAGGAACTCCTCCATCAGGTCAGCGAAGAAGGGGTTCGCCCGCAGGCCGCTGAAGAGGTCCCGGAGGATATCCTCCTGACTGTAGCCGAAGCCAGGATGGCCCCGGGCCTGCGGCCCGGCTGCCCGCGCCCCCTCGTAGGCCCGGCGCTTTTCCGGGTCCGTCAGGACGGCGTAGGCCTCGCTCACCTCCTTGAAGCGCTCCTCGGCCGCCCTGTCCCCGGGGTTGCGGTCCGGGTGGTATTTGAGGGCAAGCCGGCGGTAGGCCCGCTTGACCTCCTCCTCGGAGGTGCCGGGGGTAACCCCCAAGATCCCGTAATAGTCCTTCAGGGGGCGGTGCCGCATGGCAATATTCTAGTGCCGGGCCGTCGCGTGGGCGTTAGGTCCAATTCGTTGGAGTTATTCTAGGTGAGGCGCTCCCCCGCATCAACGGGCTCGGCCAGGGCGGCCACCCGGGCCCGCAGTGCGGCCATGAGGCGCTCCGCCTCGTCGGCGCCGACAGCGGCAGGGTCCCGCAGCAGATCGTCCACGCTGGCCGGCTCACCGAAGGTTACCCGGATTCGGGCCGGGCGGGGCCAGCGCTCGCCGCGTGGCCAGACGTCGAAGGTCCCGCCGAGGTGCACCGGGACCAGCGGGACCTTCACCCCCAGGGCCAGGATCCCTGTCCCTTTCTTGAAGGGCTTCACGGTTCCGTCAATCGAGCGGGCCCCCTCGGGGAAGACGCAGAGGCCCTTCCCCTCACGGAGGACGTGGGCGGCCGTCTGGAGGGCCCGGGCCAGGTAGGCGTCCAGGTCAATGTTGATCACGCGGACGTTCCGGCCGAACCAGTCCAGGAACGGGCCCTGGAAGAAGGTCTGGAACCCCACGTAGTAGAGCCGGGTGACGAACCGGTATGGGAGGGCGGCCGCGATGACAAAGGCGTCGAGGTAGGATGCGTGGTTCGAGGCCAGAATGAAGGGCCCCGTCTCCGGCACCCGCTCCCGTCCCCGGACCTTGAGGAGGCAGCCGAGGGTGAAGAGGAGCCAGCAGACCTGCCGGACGAACCAGGAGAAGACGCGGGCCTGGCCGGAGGTGCCGGCGGCGAGGCGCTCCTGCGCCGCCGCGTCCGGGGGGCTGTTCAGGATCGCCTCCCAGGGGCTCCGACGGGTTGGGGCGGGCGCGCGGCCGCTCCCCGCCGGCTCGAGGACCCGGGTGAGGAGTTCCCGGACCGTGAAGACCTCCGAGCCGGCCTCGTCGGGAAGTTTGATGCCGAACATCTCCTCCAGGGCCACGACCAGCTCCACCCGGCCGAGCGAGTCAATCCCCAGGTCCAGCTCCAGGTTGTCGTCCAGGCGGACCGGCCGCCCCTTGGCCCGTTCGGTCAGGAGCTGCAGGATCCGGTCGGCCCCGGGCCGCTCCAGGATGGGGTCGTCGGCCACCACGGCCGGTTCGGGGGTCGGGGGAGCGGTCAGGACCTCCCGGTAGATTTCCTGGACGCGGTGGCGCTGGATCTTCCCGAGGCGCGTCCGGGGGAACGGCTCCTTGACCAGGCTGAACCCCGTGACCCGCTTGTAGGCCGGGAGCCGGCGAGAGTAGTTCTCCATGTCCCACCGAATCGCCTCCCGGGCGCTGGAGAGCCGCTGGGCCTTCAGGTAGTCGAAGTCCGGGAGGACGAGAGCCCGCAGGCTCTCGGTGGCCGCCCCGACCTCGCCGCCCGCCTCCACCCCGACCACGCAGATTTCCTTGATGTAGGGGCACTGGAGGTAGTGCGCCTCCACCTCCTCCGGGTAGATGTTTTTCCCCGAGGGGAGGACGATCACTTCCTTCGCCCGCCCGGTGATGTAGAGGTAGCCCTGCGCGTCCAGGTAGCCCAGATCCCCGGTGTGCAGCCACCCGTCCCGGAGGGCCTCCGCCGTCGCCTCCGGATTCCGGTAGTAGCCGGATGTCACGTTGGGCCCCCGGACCAGGATCTCGCCCACCCCGTCCCTGTCCGGCGCCCCGATGCGGACCTCGACGCCGGGCAGCGGGAGCCCCACCGACTCGAGCACGGGGCGTCCCGGTGGGTTGAAGGAGACGATGGGGGCGGTCTCGGTGAGCCCGTAGCCCTCCAGGATCGGAAAGCCCAGGCGCCTGAAGTCGGCCCCCACCGCAGGGTCCAGCTTGGCGCCGCCGCTGGCTAGCAGGCGCACCTGGCCACCGAAGCGCCGGTGGACCTGCCGAAAGAGGAGCCGGCCCACCCGCTCCCCGGTGAGCGGCAGGAGGCGGTCGCTGACAGCCAAAAGCACCCGGAAGGCTGCACGGGCGAGAGCCGGCCGGTGCCCTACTTGCTCCCAGAGGCCCCGGTGCAGCATGGCGTACAGTTGCGGGACCCCCACGAGGACCGTCACGCCCGTCTCCTGCATGCAGGCCAGCAGGTCGGGGGCCTTCAGGCTCTGCAGGAACGTCGTGCAGGAGCCCGAGAGGAGGGGGACGAGGAAGTTCCCCATGAACGGGAATGCGTGGTGCAGCGGCAGGAGGACCAGAATGTTGTCGTCGGGGCGGCAGAGGCCGAAGTCCAGGGCCGTCTGGGCGTTTGCCAGGAAGTTCCTGTGGGTGAGGACGACCCCCTTCGGCGTGCCGGTCGTCCCGGAGGTATAGAGGATCGAGGCGGGGAGGTCGGCCGGGATCTCCGGAAGGGCCGTCCCAACCCCCCGCTCCGCCAGGGCGTTGAAGGGGAGGGTCCCCGGGCCACCGTCCAGGTCAATAACCGTGGCAGGGAGCCCCTGACCGGCGAGCGCCGTGAGCCGCTCCCGGAAGCGCCCGGAGGCAATGACCAGTTCTGCTCCGGCGTGGCGGGCGCAGTTGGTGATCTCCGCGTCGCTGAGCTGGGTATCGAGGGGAACGGCGGTCCCGCCGGCGCCGGTGATGGCCAGGTAGGCCACCCCCCATTCCGGCCGGTTCTCCGAGAGAAGGACCGCTCGCTCGCCGGGCTTGAGGCCCAGGGCGATCAGGCCACGGGCTGCCGCCTCCGCCCGCTCGGCCACCTCTCGAAAGGTCAGCCGGGCGTAGCCCGCCTCCCCCTTCGCCTGCATGGCGAGGGCGTCCCCGAAGGCGGCAGCGGCCGCGGCGACGCGGCCCGGGATGGTGTCCGCTCTCCCCACGGTCGTCATTATAGCCCAGAGGAGTGTCCGGGGCGCTCCCCTCTTCGAGGATTCTCGCACCTTCGGGCGACGGGCGGCCGGGCGTCAGGCGGCCTCGATCGGGATCTCGGTGAAATCCTTGGCGGTGGGGTTCCAGGCGAAGGCTTTCATCCGGCGGACCCGGCGGTCAAAGACCGAGACCACCACATAGGCGGCGTCGCCGAAGAGGGGGTCTCCCCACGGGGCGACCGCCTTGGCCCGATCCTCCGCCGAGAAGTAGGCCTCGTGGTCCGGGTGGGAGTGGTAGAGTGCCTTGATGCTCCACCCCGCCCGGTCGGCCTCGTTCAGGATCTGCTGGACCTCCACCGGGTCAATATAGTAGGCGGTCCGGGCGTCCCGGTGGTGGGCGGCCGGGTTCTCGGCGTGCAGCCGGTTCTGGATATTGGTGCAGCGGCGGAGGGTGTCCCCCCGCTCCCCGGCCAGGATGACCCCGCAGCACTCTTCCGGGAAGGCCTCGCAGGCGTGCCGGGCCATCTCCTCCATGATCTCCTTCGTCAGCCGCAGCAGGAAGCGCTCCCCCTGCATCGCTCTCAGGCCGCCCCATCGAGGAGGAATCGGGTAAACCAGGCCGCAGTGCGTGCCACCGCCTCCGTCCGGGTGGCCCGATCGCTGAAGACGTGGTCGGCGCCCAGGAGGATCTCGAGGCTTCTCGGCTCCACTGCCCGGGCGTAGAGGGCCCGGGCATGGGCCACCGGCACGAGCGCGTCCGCCTCGCCGTGCAGGATGAGACACCGGTTGAGCCCCCCCGGCGCCTCCAGACCCTCCCCCCGTTCCAGCTCCTCCAGCAGGGGTCGGCCCAGGCCGTACCGGAGCAGGAGTTCCTCCTCCCCCTGGAGGTCCTTCAAGTCGGCGGGGGTAGCCCAGGTCACCACCGCCCGGACGTTAGGGTCGCGCTTCGCATGGCAGAGGGCGATGAACCCGCCCAGGCTGCTCCCCACGAGCCCCAGGCCCCCCGCCACGCACCGGTGAGCGGAGAGCGCCTCCGCGACGGCGGCCAGCTCCGTCACCCGGCGGGCCACGGTTGTCTCCTGCAATGCCCCCGCGCTCTCCCCGCATCCCGCGAAGTCGAACCGGGCACAGGTGAGCCCCGCCTCCGCCAAGGCGTCCGCCAGCTCCACGTACTTCGGACTGTCCTTACTGCTCAGGAGACCGTGGCAGGCGATCACCAGCGGCGCGGGGGGAAGCTTCGGGAGGTGCAGGACGGCCGCCAGGGCTCCGGCGGGGCCCCGGAGGCGGAGGGTCTCGATCCCCCTCACCGCCCGCCCCGCGGAGCGGGGAGGCGGCTCAGGTTCAGGCCGAAGAGACGGGCGGCGTTTCGGGTGGTCCGGTCCGCGACTTCCCCCACCGCGATCCCCTTGATCCGGGCCACCGTCTGGGCCGCCAGGGAAACCATCCAGGGCTCCGTGGTCATCCCGGTGAACTCCCCCTCGTACGGCCAGGGGCCGTCGCTCTCCAGGAGAAGCTGGTCCAGGGGGACCTCCTTGACGAGCTGGCCGTCCCGTTCCCGGTAGCAGACCTCGGGGGTGACGGAGATGAAGTACCCCGCCTCCAGGATCCGCCGGGTGGCCTCCTCGGGGGCCTTGTGCCAGTGGAAGACGGCCCGCGGGACATCGGCCTCCCGGAGGAGGCCGAAGGCCTCGGCTGCCGCCTCGTGCGGGGCGTGGAGGGCGACCGGCAGGTCCAGCTCCGTCGCCAGGCCCAGGAGGTGTCGGAGGCGCCGGCGCCCTGTCTCCGCCGTCGCCTTCACGTCCGGGGTGTCGGCCAAGCAGTAGTAGGGCAGGCCCACCTCCCCCAGGCCGACCAGGGCGGCCCGGTGCTCCCGCACCTGGGCGCAGACCATCTGGAAGTCCTGCTCGGTGAGGAAGAGGTGCTCGGGGTGGAAGCCGAAGCAGGGCCAGACGGCGCCCGGGTGGGCCCGGGCCAGCTCCAGGAGCCTGAGGTTGGTGGCCGGACTGACCCCCGGGGCAACCGCCGCGACCACGCCCCTGCCCCGGGCCCGGTGCAGGACGCCGGGGAGGTCGGCGTACTCCGACGAGAAGAGATGGCAGTGAGTATCGATGAGAATCATGGAAGAAAACGCTCCCGCGCCCCCGGAGGGGCCGGTCACCCGAAACGAGTAGGCAGCCGGCCGCCCGCTATCAACGGGGAGCCGGCCCGCTCAGTGGGTCCGCCGGATCTTCCTGGTCATGAAGTCGAGCAGCAGGTACTGCCCCAGACTCACGGGGGTAGTGAAGTAGGCCTTCCCGCGGCAGAGTGCCGTCACCTGCTTCACGAAGGCCACGAGGTCGTAGTCCCGGGCCAGCATGAAGGTGTTGATGAGGATGCCGGCCCGCCGGCACTCCAGGACCTCCTGGAAGGTCCGGTGCAGGATCCGGGGGTCCAGGCCGGCCGGGTTCCGGTAGACGCGGCCGTCCGGCAGCGTGACGGCGGAGGGCTTGCCGTCCGTGACCATCACGATCTGCCGCATGTCCTTCCGCTGGCGGCCGAGGAGCCGCCGGGCCAGGGCGAACCCTGCGGCCGTGTTCGTGTAGTAGGGGCCCACCGTGACCCGCGCCAGCCGGGAGAACGGAATCTCCTCCGCCGTGTCGTGGAAGAGGACTACCTGGAGGCTATCCCCGGGGTACTGGGTCCGGATCAGGTGGGCCAACGCCAGCGCCACCCGCTTGGCCGGCGTGAACCGGTCCTCGCCGTACAGGATCATGCTGTGGCTGCAGTCCAGCATGAGGACCGTGGCGCAGGAGGAGGCGTACTCGGCCTGGTGGACCAGCAGGTCGTCGGCCTGGAGCTGGAGGGGCAGGGTGAGCCCCCCGCGGCCGATGGCTCGGAGCAATGTCCCCGGGACATCCAGGTTCAGGGTGTCGCCGAAGGTGTAGGGGCGCGAGCCCTCGCTGGCCTCCACCCCCGTGGCGAGGAAGCGGGTCTCGTGCCGGCCGGCGCTCGACTTCCCCAAGGAGCCCAGGAGGTCCTTCAGGCTCTTGAACCCCAGGAAGTCCACCGTCTTGTTGGTGAGGGCGAAGCGGGCCCGCTCGTCGCTCGGCCCCCACTCCCCGGCGTACCCCCGGACCTCCAGGTCGTCTCCCACGGTCCTGGGGGGGCGGATCGCCAGGTAGCCCTCCTCCACCAGGGTGCGCAGGAGGGCCTCCAGCATCTGCTGGAGCCGCTGGCGCTCCGGGCTGGCCTCCCCTGTCTCCCACGCGTCCAGCTCTTCCGGGGTGATGTGCCCGCGGGCAGCCAGCGCCCGCAGGAGCGCCTCCTGGAGCCGCGTGAGGTCATCGGCCGGCTCTCCCCAGGGGTCGGCCTCCCCGAGACCGCTCTGCAGTAGGAAGTCGGCGAGGTCCGAGAGGAGATCCTCCAGGCTGGCCTGCTCCCACCACTGGCCGGTGAACTGGGAGTAGCGGACGGTCGGCATCCTGACCTCAGTTCACGTAGCGGCCGCGGCGGGGCGGGGCCGGGCCCGGCGGCGCCTCGGGGGCCGGCTTTGCCAGGCCCGTGAATCCCCGCTCCTCGGTCCGGTCAATCTTGTTCAGGGCGTGAAGGCCCTCCAGCACCAGCTCCGCCGCCGCCACTAGGAGTGGCCCCCCAGGGTTCCCCTCGCCGGCGAGGCGCGCCGCCCGCTCCCAGAGCCCCGGCACCCCCTTGAGGCGCTTTAATTCCTCGGACGCCGCGAGATCCTCGGGGAGCTGCACCGCCCCGCCCGCGTCGAACCAGGCCACGATCTCCTGGCAGTCGGCAGAGCTCAGGTGGCGGCTGAGGGTCCGGCCGAACGCCTCCCGCACCAGCGCGGAGGCCACGGCCTCTCCCCCCTTGACCTCCCCCTCGTACTCCAGCTCCAGCTTTCCCATGATGGCCGGGAGCGCCGCGTACAGATCCCGGGGCCGGGCCACCGCCACCCCGTCTCCTCGCAGGAGCGCCCGCCGCTCCGCGTTGCTGGCCACGGTCTCCAGGGCAGTGATGGGGAGCCGCTGGCTCACCCCGGAGCGCCTGTCCACGTGGCGGTGCTCCCGGGCGATCAGGGCTACCACCTCCACCGCCTCCTTCACGAAGGTCGGGATGTGGAGGGTATTGCCCCGGTCCAGCCACGCCTCCTGCTCGGTGATCGCCATCCCCTCCCGCAGGCTCCGGGGGTAGTGGGTCCGGATCTCCGCCCCGATCCGGTCCTTCAGGGGGGTGATGATCTTCCCCCGGGCGGTGTAGTCCTCGGGGTTGGCGGAGAAGACCAGGAGGACGTCCAGGGGGAGGCGGACCGGGTAGCCTTTGATCTGAACGTCCCCCTCCTCCATGATGTTGAAGAGGCTCACCTGGATCTTGCCGGCCAAATCCGGCAGCTCGTTGATGGCGAAGATCCCGCGGTTCGCCCGCGGCAGCAGGCCGTAGTGGATCGTCAACTCGCTGGCCAGGTCGTGCCCGCCCCGGGCGGCCCGGATCGGGTCCACGTCCCCCAGGATGTCGGCGGTGGTCACGTCCGGGGTGGCCAGTTTCTCCACGTAGCGCCGCTCGCGGGGGAGGAAGGCGATGGGGGTGGCGTCCCCCTCGGCGGCGATCCGCTCCCGGCAGAGCCGGCAGATGGGGGCGTAGGGGTTGTCGTGGATCTCGCACCCCTCCACCACCGGGATCTCCTCGTCCAGGAGGGTTGCCAGGCTCCGGAGGATCCGGCTCTTGGCCTGGCCGCGCAGCCCCAGCAAGATGAGATGGTGCCGCCCGAGCAGGGCGTTGGTGAGCTGGGGGATCACGCTGTCGTCGTAGCCGATGATGCCTGGGAAGAGGGGCTCGCGGGCCCTCAGGCGGGCCAGCAGGTTCTGGCGCAGCTCGTCCCGCACGGAGCGGGTGCGGAGAATCGGATCATCGTAGGGACCCCGGCGGAGCTCGCCTACCGTCCGCGGGCGTCGGGAAACTTTCGGCATGTCTCCTCGGGCCGGCCGCTCCCGAAGGGGCGGTCGGTGTCCTGGAGTCTAGTCCCCGGGCCGGCGATTGTCAAAGGGCCGAGGCGGGCGTCCCCTTCCTGCCAGGGTGACTCCAGCGAATTGTACCTAAGGCTCACGCGACGGCTCTAGATTCCGGTTGAACTGCCCCCCGTGAGACCTGTAGACTCGGGACGCCGCATTATCAGCGGGGAAGCGGAGGGGGGGATGAGCCGCGAGGACGTGAAGATCGTACTCGTGGTTGACGACGACCCGATGATGATCGAGATGGTGAAGGATTTCCTGGAGAGCCACGACTATCACGTGATCTCGGCCAGTAGCGGCCAGGAGGCACTGGCAAAAGCCGACATCTCCAAACCTGACGTCCTCATCCTTGATGTCATGATGCGCGGGATGGACGGATACGAGACGTGCCGGCACCTGAAGCAGGGGGCCTGCCTGAGCGGGGTGCCCGTCATCATGTTCACCGCGGGCACCGACCCCAAGTTCCAGCAGCGGGCCTTTGCGGCAGGGGCCGACTTCTGCCTCTCCAAGCCGTTCGATCTGGACCGGTTCCTCAACGTGGTCAGCATGGCCGCAGCCAAGAAAGTCAAGCCCTCCGCCACCTCTTGACGCTCCTGGCACATCCCCAGCCCTCGGCCTTTGGGCGGCCGGCCCCCCTTTCGCATCGGAGCTTCCACGGGCGGCGGCATAGAGGTTGCACACTGTTCCGCCGACTGCAGGCGGTCGCTTCCCGTCTGCATGGAAAGGAGACAGTGTGCCCCCGGCGACAACGACAGGCCAGGAGCAGGAGCTGGAGGCAAGCCCCAGGGCGGAGCGGACGGCGCCGGACCTGGAGGCCCTGCTAGCCTTCCTCGAGCACCATATCGGGAACGCGCTCCAGGTCATCACAACCGCCTCCCAGCTCGCCCAGTCGGACCCCGCCTACCGGCCGCAGTGGCTCGCCATCGAGCAGAGCTGCGACCGAATCGCTGCCACCATCCGGGCCCTGGCGAACACCCTCCACGCCCGCCCCAGTGGCGGTCCCCGCGAGGCCGACTGAGGCGCGAGGCTCCATGGAGCCCCGGCCCTGTCCCCGGTGCGAGGCCACCATCACCTGGGGCGATCCCGTCTGTCCCCACTGCGGCCTCATCCTGTTTACACACCCCCGCCGTTCGCATACCATGCCGGGCTAATCGCAAGGCTTCCGCGATGAAGGAGCCGGCCTGGAAGCCGGCCAGGGGGGCGAAGGGCTAGGGGAGTGAGGCATGGGCGGGCGTGGGGCCGACGTGGGGGGCCTTCTCCGAGCCTGCCTCGGCGGTGGAGGGCGGACCGGGCCGCGGCCCTCCTCGGCCGCCTCACCGACCTGCACCGCCTCGCCACCCGAGCGGTCGCCTTCCCCGCCCCGGGAACCGGGCTCAAGCGCGTGGCGAAGGCCCTCGGGTTCTCCTGGCGTCTCCCCGGGGTGGACGCCCTGGAGGCCATCGTCCTTTTCCTCGAGTACGCGGCGGACCGCGCCCGCCACGCGGACGCGCTCACGCGCATCCTCACCTACAACGAGGATGACTGCCGGGCGACCGCCTTTGTCAAGGACTGGCTCGCGGCTCTCGCCTGAGGACCCCCGAGGTGTCCCCTCCGCCCGGCATCCTTGCTCGGCTTCGGAAAGCGGGCTCTGTCACAAGTTGCGTCGCGCCCCCTGGGGCCGGTATGCTAAGAGCCCTGGAGCCTGCGGCGGAGGTGCCGATGCCTACCCATCCTTCCAAGGTCCTGGAAACCTTCCCGAACCCCAACCCGGAGCGGGACTATGAGATCGCCTTCGAGTGCCCGGAGTTCACCTGTCTCTGCCCCCGGACGGGGCAGCCCGACTTCGCCACCATCCGGATCCGCTACGTGCCGGACGCCCGCTGCGTGGAGCTGAAGTCCCTCAAGCTCTACCTCTGGTCCTACCGGAACGAGGGGGCCTTCCACGAGGCCGTCACGAACCAGATCCTGGATGACCTGGTCAAAGCCTGCGAGCCCCGGCGGATGGCCGTCGTGGGGGACTTCTACGTCCGGGGCGGAATCCACACGGTGGTGACCGCATCCTTCAGCAGGCCGGGAGAGGAGACGGCCTGATGGAGCCGGTCCTTCGGGCGATCGCGGCGGGCCGAGAGGCTGCCCTCGAGGAGCTGAAGGCGTTCCTCCGGATCCCCAGCGTGAGTGGGGACCCTGCCCGCCGAGGGGAGGTCCGGCGGGCCGCCGCCTGGGTGGCGGAGTTCCTGCGGGGCCTCGGCTGTCGGGTGGAGGTCCTGGAGACCCCCGGCCACCCCATCGTCTACGGCGAGTGGACGGGGGCGCCGGGGCGTCCGACCCTCCTCACCTACGGCCACTACGATGTCCAGCCCGAGGACCCGGTGGAACGGTGGACGAGCCCGCCCTTCGAGCCGGCCATCCGGGAGGGGGCCATCTACGCCCGGGGGGCTGCGGACGACAAGGGGCAGGTCTTCATCCACCTGAAGGCGGCCGAGGCGTGCCTCCGCGCCGAACGTCGCCTCCCCGTGAATCTAAAGTTCCTGATCGAGGGGGAGGAGGAGGTGGGGAGCCCCAACCTGGAGCCCTTCGTGGCGGCGGAGGTGGACCGCCTCAAGGCGGACGCCGTCGCCATCTCCGACACCGCCATGCTGGCGAAGGGCGTGCCGGCACTGTGCGTCGGGCTGCGGGGGATTGTCTACTGCCAGGTGGACCTCCAGGGGCCTGCGACCGACCTGCACTCCGGTATCTTCGGCGGAAGCGTGGCCAACCCGGCCAATGTCCTCTGCCGCCTGCTGGCGCGGCTCACGGACGAGCAGGGGCGGGTCGCGATCCCCGGCTTCTACGACGATGTCCGGCCCCTCGCGCCTGCGGAGCGGGACGCGTTCGCCGCGCTGCCCTTCGACGAGGCGGTCTACCGGGAGGCGCTGGGGGTCCCGGCCCTGGACGGGGAGATCGGCTTCACGACGCTGGAGCGGCGCTGGGCCAGGCCCACCTTCGAGGTGAACGGGCTTCACGCCGGCTTCACCGGGGTGGGCTCCAAGACCGTGCTGCCGGCGCGCGCCATGGCGAAGGTGAGCATGCGCCTCGTGCCGGACCAGGATCCGGACAAGCTCGTCGAGGCCTTCGAGGCCGCCCTCAGACGCCTCTGCCCGCCCTCGGTCAGCCTCACCGTCACCCGGATGCACGGGTCCCGGCCCTGGCTCATGCCGACGGACCACCCGGCGGTCCAGGCCGCAGCCCGGGCCCTGGAGCGGGGGTTCGGGCGGCGGCCCGTCTTCATCAGGGAGGGGGGGTCCATCCCGATCGTCACCACGCTCACCGAGCGGCTCGGTGCCCCCATCCTCCTCCTGGGCTTCGGCCTTCCCGATGAGAACGCCCACGCCCCGGACGAGCGTCTGGACCTGGATAACTTCTACCGGGGTATTCTGACCATCGCCTATCTGTACCGCGAGCTCACCTGACGGAGGGAGGACCGGGATGGCGGAGGCGGCGGGCCGGGACGCGCTGCCCCTCCGCTACCAGATCGTCTTCTCCACCCCGCCCACCCACTCCCCCTGGCGGCCCGGAGCCTGCCGGCGGGCTGCCGGGGAAGCCCTCCTGCTCAGTCTCCCGGAGCCCCTGCCTCCCGGGACTATCCTGCACGTGGAGGTCTACTGGCCGGACGGGCGCGCGGTCGTGGAGCTGACCGGGAGGGTCCTGGCGGCGGAGGGGATCAGTCCGGGATCCGCTGCCGCGGAGGCCGTGGCCCACCGGCTCTCGGTCCTCACCATCTCGGAGGGAGGGCGGCGCCTGCTCCGGGACGTGCTCAGCGGACCTTGAGGAGGGGAGAGGCGAGGCGGAGCGCCCGGGGGATCACGCTCAGGCCGGCCGTCTCTCCGACCGTCTCCAGGAGGAAGATGACGTCGGGGTCGGCAAAGGAGACCCCCGGGCTTCCGCCGGATGCCTGGATCGCCTCTGCCACGAAGGCCCCAAGCGCCCGCTCCACCTCCTGGGAATTCACCCGGCCCTTGAACCCCCGCCGGTCCAGGCGGACGAAGAAGCGAGGGCCGGGGTACCGGGCCACCGCCTCCCGCAGCGGCGCCTGGGCGTCCTGGAGAAAGGTTTCGGCCGTCACGGGGAAGGTCCACTCCACCGGCACGACCCGCGTGATGAAGCTGCCTGGCGCCTCACCCTGGGCGGCGCGCTCCTGCATCGCCTGGAGGAACGCGATCGGCTCCACCACCCGCCCCACCAGGACATTCCGGTAGCCGGTGAAGCGGAAGCGGCCAAAGGGACGCAGTGCCCGGGCCAGGTCCCGGCCGCACCCGTCGGCTGCTGTCAGCAGGACATTCCAGTCCATGGAACCCCCTGCCGCCCCTATAGCAGAGGCCCCGGAAAAAATCCACGGCCACTTGGCCGTTGCCGCCCCCGGTTCTGGCGGGGTAGACTCCCGCCGGGCCTCTTGGGGGAGGGGAGGAGTGCGGGCGGCGATTGTCATCGTCGGCGCCGGGGTCGTGGGCCTCAGCACCGCCTACCAGTTGGCCCGGGCGGGCCTTCGGGACATTCTGGTCCTGGAGCGGGGGACGGTCGGGAGCGGTTCCAGCGGGAAGAGCCTGGGGGGCTTCCGGGTGGACTTCTCCACCGAGGTGAATATCCGCTTCTCTCTGGAGAGCCTGAAGGCCCTCGAGGGGTTTGCCGACGAGTTCGGCGTGGACCCGGACCTCAGGCGGATCGGGTATCTCCTGGTGACCCCGAGCGAGGCGCTGGCCGCCCGCCTCCGGGAGAACGCCTCCCGCCTCGCCCGCTTCGGCGTGGAGGTGGAGCTACTGGCTCCGGAGGAGATTGGGGCCCGCTGGCCCTACCTCTACACCGCAGACCTGGCAGGCGGGACCTTCTGCGCCCGGGACGGCACCATCGGGCCGAGCGAGCTTGCCCAGGGCTACGCCGCCGGGGCCCGCCGCCAGGGGGTCACGATCCTGGAAGGGGCGGAGGTGGTGGGGATCGAGGTGCGGGGCGGGCGGGTCATGGGCGTCCAGACGCGGACGGAGCGGGTGGAGACAACCCGGGTTCTGTGTGCCGCGGGGGCCTGGTCGGCCTGGATCGGGCGAATGGTGGGAGTGGAGATCCCCGTGAGACCTGTCCGGCGCCAGGTCTTCGTCACCGGTCCCTGCCCGGCGATCAGGGGGGAGGTGCCCCAGGTGGTGGAGGTGGGCAAGGGCTGGGTCTTCCGCCGGGAGGGGGCCGGGTTTTTGATCTACGGACCGCAGGACCCCGCCCCGGAGGGGGTGGCCAGCCTCGACTGGGGATCCGTGGGCTGGGCCGTGGCCGCGGCGGCCCACCGGGTGCCGCCGCTCGCGGAGGCGGAGGTGGTGGGAGGCTGGGCCGGCCTCTACGACATCTCCCCCGACAATCACGCCATCCTGGGCCCTGTCCCGGGCCTCGAGGGATTCTACGTGGCCACCGGCTTCTCCGGCCACGGAATCATGCACAGCCCGGCCGCGGGGAAGGCCATGGCCGAGGTGATCCTCACGGGGCGGGCCCGGAGCATTGATATCGCCCCTCTCACGATCGAGCGGTTCGCCCGGGGCACGCTCCTGGAGGAGCCGGTGACGGCGCACCGTCAGGGAGACGGATGAGGGAGGAAGCGAGGGTGGCCGGGCTGCGGGTCAGGCTGCGCGCCGGGGTTTTCCTATCGCGGGGCGTGCGGGGGCCGGAGCAGGCCGTGAGGCGAGCCAATCCGTGGCAAGGAGCTTGAAGGGAGTGGAGGAGAGGGCATGGTGGGGGAAGAGACCGAGGCGTGGCGGCTTCGCCGGAGTGCGGCAACCATGGCCAGCATCGCTATGTATACCGCGGCGGCCACCCACAGGCAGATGAAAATTGCGAGAACCGCTGTGCGCATCGTCCCCCCCTGCTCGTTTCCTCGCACCGGATGTACTGCGAGAAACGTGCCAGCTCCTATCGCCCGGGAAAGCTTTAGCTATGGGGTGCCGGGGCTGACCGGGGGCGGGGTAATTGGCCCCAGGGGGCGCTCCCGGAGGGACAGGCCGCCGGAGGGAGCATGATGGCCCCCGAAGGTGGAGTTCGCGAGCCGTCTCCCAGGTTCCTGGTGGCGCTTCCCGCAAAGGTGACGGTGGCCGATCACCCTGTGCCCGGAGCCCATCGGGTCTTCACGGCGGTGACCGCCAACATCAGCGATGGGGGGATGGCCCTCGACCTCCAGGAGGCGCTTCCCCCCTGGACGCCCGTCGAGGTTCAGGTGGAGGCGGCAGGAGGAACCGTGGTGCTGGAAGCCGTCGTGCTCTGGCACGAGGACCTCTCCCGCCTGCGGGGGAGCTCCGGTATCCGCCATGGCTTCATGCTCTCGCAGATCCCCCCGGGCGCGCGCCAGGGGTGGGATGGTCTTCTCAAGGGACTCGGGCATGTCACGCCATCCACCCGCCGGCATACGCGCTTCCCCCTGGACGCGCGGGCGGTCTGCGCGCTGGAGGGGAGAGGGGGCGCACACCTGGAGGGGCGGGTCGAGAACGTCAGTTGCGGCGGATTGGGCCTCCTCCTGCCTGAACGCTTGCCGGCGGGGACCGGTTTGGAGTTGGAGGTCCTGACGCGGGGGGAACACCTCCGCATGGCGGGCCGGGTAGTCTGGTCCTCCCCCCTGCCGGTGAGGACCGGGGGGCCTGCCTTCCGGCACGGCGTGGAACGGGAGGCTGGGGACTGGCCCCATGATTTCGTCCTGGACATGTACCTGCAGGAGGGGCAGTGGCGGGTGGGGCTGGGCTAGTGCCGCACCAACTGTTTAGCCCGAACATCTCACGCTGGTGCGGCACTTCTCGCGGATGCTTGTGGTGCTGAGGAGGATGTAGTTGGAGGGGCACTAGCTGCTGGCGGCGGCCCGGCGGCTGCGCTCGGCCTCCAGGAGCTGTCGGAGAGTCTCCAGGTCCTGGGGCGATCGGGGGCCATCCTCGGCCAGCCGCCGGAGGGCCTCGGATGGGTCGGCCGAGGAGGCATCCAGGAGGCGGGCGATCTTGTCGAAGAGGTGGCGGACCTTCTTGTCCATGGCCCGCTTCACCAGGGGGCGACCGATCCTGGCCAGCGTCCCCACGATTGGGGTGTCAATGCGGACAAATCCCTGGACGCGGTTCTCCACCCGGGGATCCGCCGGACCGTTCGTCTTGTATTCCAGCACGAGGACAATCCGCCCGGCGATCGTGGGCAGGAGGGGCTTGTCATAGGTCCCCCGCGCGAAGTAGACGCGCCGGCCTTCCCCCCGCTCCACCAGCATGAAGTGCCCCTTCGCCCCCTTGCCGTCCTCCCCCCGGTACCCGTCCTCTCCGTCCGGTGAGACCCGGTACCCTGCGGCCCCCACCGCCCGGGCGAGGGCAGCCGTGATGTCAGGGCGGGAGAGCAGGAACTCGTAGAGGGGGAGGCCGGAGTTCACTTGAAGCCCGCTCACGGTGTGGGCCAGGAGGGGACGCTCACGGATTTCGCGAACCTGATTGTCAACGGGGGAGAGGGCAGATGGGGGCGCCCCTGCCGCTAAAGCCGCCAGGAGGACCGCCAACAGGAGGACCGTGGCGCGGCTCGGAGCCGAGAGGCGAGGCGGGCTCTCACGCAGGGAGGTCATGGAGATCTCCGGGCAGCTCAGGGGCCGGCGGCAGGTCGCGCCCGGGGGCGTAAGCATAGCAAACCCCGGGCCAGTCCAGCAAGGGGCAACCCCGGACGGGATTGCCCCCCCCAAGCCGTCGGGTGGCGAGTGAGAACGGTGGCGCTTCCGCACCGCAGTGCGGCCATTGGGCCACACCGAACCGGAGATGGGCAGGCATGCGCCGGGTCCTGAACATCGCGCACCGGGGTGCCTCGGCCGACGCTCCGGAGAACACCCTCCCGGCGTTCCAGGCAGCACTTGCGGCGGGGGCGGATGCCCTCGAGCTGGATGTCCACATGGCAGCCGATGGAGCGTTGGTGGTTATCCACGACGCCATCCTCGGACGGACGACGAACGGGCGGGGGCCCGTGCGAGCCCACTCCCTGCCCGAGCTGAAGCAGCTTGACGCGGGGGCCTGGTTCGGGCCGGCCTTTGCCGGGACCTCCGTGCCGACGCTGGAGGAAGTGGTGGCCCTCTCGCGCGGGCACGCCCGCCTCTTCGTGGAGATCAAGGGGGGGAGCGACTTCTACCCCGGGATCGAGCTTGCCGTGATCCGGTGCCTGAAGGAAGGGGGGGCCCTGCGGGAGGCGGTGGTGATGTCCTTCGCCCATCATGCCCTCCTTGCCGTGCGGTCCGCAGCTCCGGAGGTGGAGACGGCGGCGCTGCTGGAGGGGCGACCGGCGGACCCTGGGGCCGTGGCCGCCGCGGCCGGGGCCGGCGGCCTCTTCCTGGAGCACCAGTTGATCACGGCGCGGGAGCGGGTGCTCACGGCCGCCGCCGGCCTCCGGCTCTACGCCTGGACGGTGGACGACGAAGCCCAAATGCGCCGCCTGGTCGATTTGGGCCTTGACGGGATCGTCACCAATTGCCCCGGCCGTCTCCGGCGTCTGCTCGACGAATCGGCTTGACAGCCCCGCCGGGCATCTTATAATCGGAACACCCCCGAGGCCGCTCATTCCCTCCCACCGGGTCATTCCCGCCATGGCCCTCCGGTGGGTCTCGCCGTGAAGGATGCGCACGTGATACAGGCCGGTGCTCCATCCGGAAGTCCCGAGTCCAGAACGAGGATGCCGTCTGTCCCTGCCTGCCGCGCAGGGAACAGAAAGGAGGGTTGTGCCATGCGAGCGCGCTCACTGACAGGGATCGCAATCGGTGCGGTGGCGGCGCTGGTGGTGGTCGCTGCCAGCACCCAGGCTGCGGAGCTCCGCCTGTTGACGTGGAAGGGGTATACCCCGAACGAGGTCGTCGAGCAGTTCGAGAAGGAGACCGGGATCAAGGTGAACATCACCTACTCGAGCAACGAGGAGATGATCTCCAAGCTCCGCGCGACCGGCGGCGCGGGATTCGACCTGGCCCAGCCGAGCCAGGACCGGATCACGGGCGTCCAGCAGGAGTACAAGATCTACCGGTCCTTCGACCTTTCCAAGGTCAACACGAAACAGTTCATCCCCTCCATGCTCGAGGCCACCAAGAAGAACACCACTCTGGGCGGGCAGGTGTACGGCCTGCCCCACATCTGGGGGACGGACGGCTTGATCGTCAACAAGAAGGCCGCGGCGGCGGCGTCCGACTACCTGGACCTCTGCGACCCCAAGTACACGGGGCGCGTCAGTTACCGTGCCAAGCGCCCGGTCCTGATCGCCTTCGCCTTCGCCATGGGGAAGGACCCGTTCGCGCTCTACGGTGATAAGGGCAAGTACCAGACGCTCATGGAGCAGATCGGCGACAAGCTGATCGCCTGCAAGAAGCACGTCAAGGACTACTGGACGAACGGCGACGCCCTGCTGTCGCTGATGCGGGCAGGGGAGGTCACGCTGGCCATGGGGTGGGACAGCGGGGGGTGGAAGCTCACCCAGGAGAACGCCGACCTCGTTTTCGTCGCCCCCAAGTCCGGGGCCCTGGGCTGGATCGACACCTTCGCCCTCCCTGCCAAGGCCCGGGAGTTGGACGCCGCCTACAAGTGGATCAACTTCGTGATGCGTCCGGAGATCGCCGGCAAGGTTGCGGCTTCCGCCGGGAATTTCACGGCCTCCAAGGGCTCCGAGAAGCACGTGGACCCAACCCTCCAGAAACTCTACCAGGCCTCCTTCTCGCCGAAGGACGTGGACAACATCAAGTGGTATCCGGCGGTGCCGGCAGGCCTGGAGGATATCGAGGGGAACATCCTCGAGAAGGTGCGGGCCGCCGCCTCCCGGTAGACCAGAGCCGACGACCGGGGCCGCCCGCCCGGGCGGCCCCGATTTTTTCGCCACGCCGCGAGGCGCGTCATGACCGGGCCCATTGATCTCGAGGTGCGGGACGTCGCCAGGACCTTCGGCGGCTTCCGCGCCGTGCGGGGGGTCTCCTTCCAGATCCCGAAGGGATCCTTCTTCTCCATCCTCGGGCCCTCGGGCTGCGGCAAGACCACGCTCCTCCGGATGGTCGCCGGCTTCCTTGAGCCGGACGCCGGGGACATCCTCATCGGCGGCCGCTCGATGCTCGGCGTCGCGCCCAACCGCCGTCCGGTCAACCTCATCTTCCAGCACCTGGCCCTCTTCCCCATGATGTCGGTAGCCGAGAACATCGCCTACGGGCTCCGCCGGCGGGGGGTCGGCCGGGCCGAGATCGGGGAGCGCGTGGAGCGGATGCTGTCGCGGATCGGTCTGCCGGGCACCGGGGAGAAGCGCATTCACCAGCTCTCCGGGGGGCAGAAGCAGCGGATCGCCATCGCGCGCTGCCTGGTCCTGGACCCGACGGTGCTCCTGCTCGACGAGCCGCTGGGGGCCCTCGACCTGAAGCTGCGGGAGCAGATGAAAGTGGAGCTCAAGCTCCTCCAGGCGCAGATCGGCACCACCTTCGTCTACATCACCCACGACCAGTCGGAGGCGCTCGTGATGTCCGACCGGGTGGCGGTGATGAACGAGGGCCGCTTCGAGCAGGTGGACACCCCCCAGGGGCTCTACTACCGTCCGCAGACCGCCTTCATCGCCGGGTTCGTGGGGGAAAGCAACCGTTGGCAGGGGTCGCTGGTTGAGGTTTCGGGGGACGAGGCCCGGGTGCGCACGCGAGACGGGCTGGAGCTGGTTGCCCGAACCTCGGAACGCCTCGTCGCCGGCCAGCCGGTGGATCTCTTTGTCCGGCCGGAGGGGATCGCGCTGGCAAGGGAGGAAGCCGAACTGGGGGGGTTCGCCAATCGCCTCACGGGAACCGTGGAAAGCGTCCTGTTCGATGGAGCCAACAGCCGGGTCCTGGTGAAGGAGGCACGGACAGGGGGGGAGATCACCGCTGCCCTGCCGCAGACGGGCCGGTTCGCCGATCTGGGTCCGGGTCAGACCGCACACCTGGGCTGGAGCGCGGTGGGCGGCCTGTGCTTCGGGAGGAAACAGTGAGCCTGCGGACGAACCGCACCATCGGGTTGGCGGTCTTCATGACCCCGGCGGCCCTGTGGCTGCTCCTGCTCATCGTGTTGCCCCACGCGGACATGTTCCTCCTCTCCATCCGATCCAAGGGAGCCGATGGGGGGCTCGGCCCGGCCAACTACACCCGGTTCTTCACGGAGCCGATCTACTGGAACACCTTCGCCCGGACCGCCGCCTACTCCACCCTGGCCACCCTCCTCACCCTCCTCATCGCGTTCCCGGTGGCCTACTTCATCGCCAAGGTGGCGCGGGGCCGGGCCAAGGGCGTCCTGTTCCTCTTCTGCCTTCTGCCGTTCTGGGTCAGCGAACTGGTCCGGGTCTATGGCTGGATGATCCTCCTTCGCGAGACCGGGATCCTGAGCGGCCTCCTGGTCTGGACCGGGCTGGCGGCCAAGCCGATAGAGATGCTCTACAATGACATCGCCATCATGATCGGCCTGATCTACACGTCCATGCTCTTCATGGTCGTGCCGCTGGTCACCGTGCTGGACAGCCTGGACGACAGCCTCATCGAGGCGGCCTACGACTTGGGCGGGAGCGTTCCCTCCATTCTGCGGGAGATCGTGATCCCGCATGCCATGCCAGGCATCGCCGCCGGCAGCATCGTGGTCTTCATGCTGACCCTGGGGAACTACCTGACGCCGGCGCTGCTCGGCGGCAAGGAGAGCCTCTGGTTCACGGAGCAGATCTACAACCAGTTCATCCTCCGGTTCAACTGGGAGCAGGGGGCTGCTTTCGGGTTCCTCCTGCTCATCCTCTCGTCCGCGATCGTCTGGGTCGGGCTGAAGCTGACCGGCCAGACGCTGGCGGGGGCGGTCCAGGCGTCATGATCCCCTCCATCCCCCAGCCGCCGTACGCCCGCCCCCTCTACACGGCCTACGTGGTGGCGTTCTTCGTCTACCTGTTCGCCCCGCTGGTGGTGGTAGCTGTGCTGGCCTTCAACGACAGCCTGTTCCCGGCCCTCCCCTGGGAGGGGTTCAGCCTGGACTGGTTCCGCTCCCCGGGTCCCCGCCGGGTCGGCCTGTTGCATGACCAGGGGCTCTTGCGCGGGATGGCCACCAGTACCCTGGTCGCCTTCTGGGTGGTGGGGCTGTCCGTGGCGGTAGGGACCTGCAACGCCTTCCTGTTCGAGCAGGAAGAGTTCCCCTTCAAGCAGGCCCTGTACGCGCTGTCGCTGACACCGCTGGTCATCCCGGGGGTCATCCTGGGGATCTCGATCCTCCTGTTCTCCAGCACCGTTGCCGGAGGGGTCGAACGCTTGGCCGGCGTGGAGGTGGAGGCGCTGCGGCCGGGCCTGCCGCTCGTCATTCTGGGGCAGTTCTCGTTCATCACGACGCTCGCCACGCTGATCATCGCAGCCCGCCTGCGCAAGTTCGACCGCAGCCTGGAGGAAGCGGCGCTCAACCTGGGGGCGTCCCGGGCGGTCGCGATCTGGACGGTGACCCTTCGGTTCCTCCGGCCGGCCCTCCTCGGGGCGGCGGCGGTGGCGTTCCTGATGTCTTTCGAGAACTTCAACACCACCCTTTTCCTTGTCGGCTCAGACGCCACGCTGCCGATCACGATGTTCATCAGCGTCCGCGACGGCTCCACCCCGGTGATCAACGCCGTGAGCGTCGTGCTCATGGTGGGCTCGGCAGGGATAGGCCTGATCGCCCTCTTCAGCGGCTTTCACGCGAAACAACCTTAGAAACGGCAAGCCCCCTGTCGCCTTGCCCGCCCCCGCGCCCCGCGGTAGAATACGCCGCGGGCTGCCGGGGGCGCTCCGGGCCTCCCCCGGCAGCCTCTCGCTGTTCCCCCGCCCGGCCGGAGGCCTCATCCGCGCCGCCCTCTCCCGCGTCGCCCCCGCCCTCAGGCGGCACCGCCGCGCCCTCCTCGTCGGCCTCGCCGCCCTGGTGGCCACGGACGTACTCGGCCTCGCCATCCCGTGGCTCATGAAGGATGCCCTGGATGGCCTTCCGGCCGCGGCCGCCGGGAAGGCCTCCCTCCTCACCTACCCTGCCCTCATCCTCCTGGCGGCGATTCTCCAGGGGGGCTTCCGGTACCTGTGGCGGACCAACGTCTTCGGCTTCTCCCGCAACGTGGAGTGGGAGGTCCGTCACCAGGTGTTCGCGCACCTGCACCGCCTCCCCCTGGCCTACTTCCAGCGGGTCAAGACCGGGGACCTGATGTCCCGCCTCACCAACGACATCGCGCAGTTCCGCGAGCTCATCGGCTTCGGCGCGGTGGCGGCTGTGGACTCCAGCCTCCTCGTGGTGCTGAACCTCAGCCTCATGCTGGTTCTGGACCCCGAACTGACGGTCGTGGCCCTGCTGGCACTCCCCGGCGTCACGCTCCTGGTCCTGGGCTACGGGAACCGCATCCACCAGGGATACCGGGAAGTCCAGAAGCAGCTCGGGACCCTCAGCACCTTCGTCCAGGAGAGCCTCGCCGGGATCCGGGTCGTCCAGGCCTACGCCCAGGAGGGAAACCAGGCCCACCGCTTCGCTGCGGAGAGCCGGGCCTACGCCGACCGGACGCTGCAGGTGGTGCGGCTCTGGGCCTTCATGTGGCCCATGCTGTCGGTCTGCTCCGGCCTCTCGGCGGTTGTGGTCCTGTGGCTGGGAGGCCGGCGGGTCCTGGCGGGCGCGCTGACCCCGGGAGCCTTCCTGGCTTTCTTCGCGTACCTGCTGAGCCTGACCTGGCCCCTCATGGCCGTGGGGTACGTGGTCAACCTCTACCAGCGGGGCAAGGCGGCCCTGCGGCGCCTCGTGGAGATCCTGGAGGAGCCGGTGGCCCCGGGCCACAACCTCCCGGCCCCGGCGGTCCCGGCCCGCCTCCGGGGGGAGATCGAGTTCAGGGGTCTTTCCTTCCGGTATGACGGCGGACCCGAGGTCCTCCGGGAGATCTCCCTCCGAGTCCCGGCGGGAAGCTGGCTCGGGATCGTAGGGGAGGTGGGGGCGGGCAAGACGACCCTCGTCCACCTGCTGCCGCGCCTGTTCGAGGCGCCGCCCGGGACCCTCTTCCTGGACGGGCGGGATATCCTCAGCATCCCGCTCACGGAACTCAAGGCCAACATCGCCCTGGTCTCCCAGGACATCTTCCTCTTCTCCGACACCATCCGGGAGAACATCCTGTTCGGGCGCGGGGAGGTTCCGCCGGAGGCGCTGGAGGAGGCGGCCCGGGTCGCGCACCTGCTGCCGGCCATCCGGGAGTTCACCCACCAGTACGACACCCTGCTGGGGGAGCGGGGCGTGCGCCTCTCGGGCGGCCAGAAGCAGCGGACCGCGCTCGCCCGCGCCCTCGTGACCGGCGCCCCCATCCTGATCTTTGACGACGCCTTCTCCAGCGTGGACACGGAGACGGAGGAGCAGATCCTCCGGGGGTTGCGGGCGACGCTCCGGGACCGGACGGTCCTGCTCATCTCCCACCGGGTCTCCACGGTGATGGAGGCGGACCAGATCGTGGTCCTCCAGGCGGGGCGGATCCTCGAGCGGGGCACGCACCGGGAGTTGCTCGCGGCGGGCGGGCGCTACGCCGCGCTGGTCAAGCAGCAGGCCCTGAGCCGGGAGCTGGAGGCGCTCAGCGGCGAGACGGCCGCATTGGAGGGGCGGGCGTGACGGGCCGGGACCTGCACGAGGACGAGATTCTGGGGAAGGCCTACGACGCCCAGCTTGCCCGGCGGATGCTCACGTTTCTGCGGCCCTACCGTTGGCCCGTGGCGTTCGCCTTCCTCTGCCTGCTCCTGGAGAAGGGGGCGGAGCTGGCCGGTCCCATGCTCATCGGGGCGGCGCTGGATGCCGCCGTCCTGGACCGGGACCTCGCCAGCCTGGACCGCTTGGCACTCCTCTTCCTGGGGACCGTCCTCATCGGGTTTCTCTTCAACTATCTCCAGACCCTGACGGTTCAGCAGACAGGCCAGCGGGCCATGCACGACCTCCGCCAGACCCTCTTCACCCACGTCGTCCGGCAGGACGTGGCCTTCTTCGACAAGAACCCGGTGGGCCGCCTCATGACCCGGATCATTAACGATGTGGAGAACCTGAACGAGCTGTTCTCGACGGGGCTCGTGACGTTTCTGGGGGATGGCCTCACCCTGGTGGGGATCGCCGCCGCCCTCCTCTGGCTCGACTGGCGGCTGGCGCTGCTCACCTACCTGATCGCCCCTGCCCTCTTCTTCTTGACAGCGGCCTACCGCCTCCGGGCCCGGGAGAACTATCGGGAGAGCCGGAAGGTCCTCGCCCGTCTGAACGCCTACCTGCAAGAGCACATCTCGGGGATGGCGACGGTCCAGGCCTTCGGCCAGGAGGCTCGCACCCTGGACCGGTTCCACGACATCAACACCCGCTACCGGGACCTGCTGGTCCGGTCGGTCCGCTACAATGCCCTCTTCTTCCCTCTGGTGGAGGTCCTGAGCGCGCTGAGCGTGGGCGTCGTCTTCGCCGCCGGGGGCTGGCTGGCCGGGGCGGGGGGCGTGGCCGTGGGAGAGGTGGTGGCCTTTATTCTCTACGTGCAGCGGGCCTACCGGCCGGTCCGAGACCTGGCCGAGAAGTACAACATCTTCCAGGCCGCCATGGCCTCGGGGGAGCGGATCGTGACCCTCCTGGACACGCGACCCACCCTTCTGGAGCCCCCGGTGCCCAAGGCCTCGGCCCCCTTCAAGGGGGAGGTGGAGTTCCAGCGGGTCTCGTTGGAATACGTGCCCGGGGAGCCGGTGCTGCGGGACGTCTCCTTCCGGGTTCTCCCCGGCGAGAAGGTAGCGCTCGTGGGCGCCACGGGGGGTGGGAAGACCTCGCTCATCTCGGTCCTCTGCCGGTTCTACGATGTGACCGCGGGGCGGATCATGGTTGACGGCATTGACATCCGGGAGTGGGACCGGGCCACGCTCCGACGCCACCTGGGCCTGGTTCTCCAGGATGTGTTTCTCTTCTCGGGGGACGTCACCGGCAACATCGGGCTCAACGATCCCCGCATCGGCGCGGAGGCGGTGGAGGTGGCCGCCCGGCGGGTCCACGCCGACGCCTTCATCCGGCGCCTGCCGCAGGGGTTCGCCGAGCCCGTCCAGGAGCGGGGCGCCACCCTCTCCCAGGGGGAGCGGCAGCTCCTGGCCTTCGCCCGGGCGCTTGCATTCGACCCCAGGATCCTCATCCTGGACGAGGCCACTTCCTCAGTGGACACGGAGACGGAGCGCCTCATCCAGGAGGCGCTCCGGACGCTCCTGGACGGCCGCACCGCCCTCATCATCGCCCACCGCCTCTCCACCGTCCGGTTCGTGGACCGGATCCTGGTGGTCCACCGGGGGCGGATCTGGGAGGAGGGGACGCACGAGGACCTCCTCCGGCGCGGTGGCATCTACGCCCGGCTCTACCAGCTTCAGTATCTGCCGCAGGAAACACGGGCGGGATGATTACTATAATGATCGCCGTCATAGTGTTCATATAATGACTGCCGGGAGGGAATCATGCCTAGCGTGCTCGCCTTCGTCCTCACGCTCCACCTGACTGGGATCGTCTTCTGGGTCGGGAGTCTCATGGCCCGCGTTCTCCTGCTGGGCCGCCTCGCCTCCCCGGGATCGGGGGAGGCTCGCCCGGTGGTGGCCGGGCTGCACCGGCGCCTGCACCTGATGGTGGAGGTGCCGGCGTTCATCGTGCTCCTCATCGCCGGCTTCGCCCTCCTGCACCTGACCCGCACCCCGCTCACCGCCCCCTGGCTGCTGGCGAAGCTCGTCCTGGTGGCCGTCCTGCTGGCCCTGGACGTTCTGGTCTCGGTCCAGATCAAGCGGGGAGCCGCCGGGAAGCGGATCACCGCCTCCCAGCCGGTCCTCTACGCCCTCGGAGTCGTCGTAGGGACCGCCCTCATCATGTACCTGGTCCTGACGAAAGGCGCCTGACGCCCCGGGGAGGCCTCCGAGCGAACGGGGCAGCTAGCCCGGTTCTAAGTCGGGGGGATCCCGGCGAGCCGCCTGCGTAGGTGACGGCCCGCTTCGGGTCGTAGGCGCGGTAGGCGGCGAGCTTCTCCGTCTCAATGGAGCCTTCGGCGTGGATGGCCAGGACGGCCTGGTAGCCGCCGAAGTCCGAGCCGGTGAGGTGCTGGATCAGGTTCATGAGGCGAAGCGGGTGCTCGGCCGGCACCCCCTTGGCGCCCCCCTCCTCAGGTCTTCCGCTCCACGTGCTGGACGATCTCGTGCATCTCGAAGACGTTGGGGCCGGCGAACATCTCCTTCGGCGGCCGGCGGGAATGGGCCTCCCGGAACTCCGGGCTCTCGGTCCATGCCTCAAAGTCCTTGGGCGACTCCCAGTAGGTCAGCACGACGTAGTAGTCGCTCCTCATGGGGCGGAGGATCTCCAGCCGGACAAACCCCGGCATGCTTTCCACCAGCCGGGCGCGACCCTCGAAGCGCTGCTCGAAGGCGCTCTCCTGTCCCTTCGTCACCTGGATCCGGTTCGAGACGACAATCATGACTGGCTCCTCTCCGGGACGCTGTGGCGGCTAGCACCGCGGCTCAGTGGCCGGCGACGGTCATGCGGGCGATTTTGAGGGTCGGGGCGGCGACGCGGCCCCGCAGGACGAGGTCGTTGCCCACCATCTCGATCTGCCGGAGCATCTCGGTGAGATTGCCGGCGATGGTGATTTCTTCCACCGGGAACGCCACCTCCCCCCTCTCGATCCAGAGGCCGGCCGCCCCCCGGGAGTAATCCCCGGTCACGAGGTTGACCCCAAAGCCAATCAGCTCCGTCACCAGCAGGCCCCGGTCCACCGACCGGAGGATCGCCTCCGGGGCGTGGGGGCCGGGGAGCAGGAAGAAATTGGTCGCGGTCACCCCCGGGGCATCCCCGATGTCCCGGCCGGCGTTCCCGGTGGAGGCGAGGCCCAGCTTGCGGGCTGAGTAGCTATCCAGGAGGTAGCTCTTGAGGACCCCCTGTTCGACGAGGACGGTCCGGCGCGTCGGGAGACCCTCGGCGTCGAACGGGCGGGAGCCGAGCGCCCCCGGGAGGGACCCGTCGTCCACCACCGTGACGGCGGGGGAGGCGATCATTTCCCCGAGGCGGCCGGCGAGAAAGGAGGCCTTCTTGTAGATGGCGCTGCCGGAGGCGGCCCCAGCGAGCGTCCGCAGGAGACTCGCCGCCACCTCCGGCTCGAAGATGACGGGGACCTCCTGGGTCGGGATCTTCCGGGCGTGAAGCCGCCGGACGGTCCGGGCTGCGGCGGTCCGCCCTATCGCCTCAGGGGCCTCCAGGCCCGAAAGCTTCCGGTGGACGCTGTACCAGTAGTCCCGCTGCATCTGACCGTCGGCCGAGGCGATCGGGACCACGGTCAGGGCGTGGCTGCTGGCCCGGTACTCCCCCAGGAAGCCGTGGGTGTTGGCGTAGCAGATCCGCGCCGCGGTTGCCTCGAACTCCCCGCCTTCGGAGTTCGTAATCCGGGGGTCAGCGGCGAGCGCCGCCTCCTCGGTCCGCCGGGCGAGGGCGATCCGCTCCTCCAGGGAAAGGTCGAAGGCGCTGCCGTCGTACAGGTCCAGGTCGGGGATCTTTGGCGACAGGGCCGAGGGCTCCGGGAGCCCGGCGGCAGGGTCCTCCGGCGTGGCCGCCGCCATCGCGCAGGTCTCTTCCAGGAGGCGGGAGAGGGAGTCGGCCGAGAGGTCGGAGGTGGCAGTGATGGCGGAGCGCTGCCCGAAGAAGAGCCGCAGGCCCAGCCGCCGCTCCCGGGCCTGCTTCACCTTGTCAATGGCCTTCAGGCGGACCTGGACGGAGAAGGTGTCCGACTCCACCAGGATGGCGTCTCCGGCCGAGGCCCCGCGGCTCCGGGCCCGAGTGAGAAGGTCGCGCGGGAGATCGGGTGCTGCTAGCATATCTCGCCTATCTCGCGGCGGTGCCGCCCACTGTGATCCCGTCAATCCGGATCGTGGGGAGACCGACGCCGACGGGAACCGACTGGCCGTCCTTCCCGCAGGTCCCGATCCCCTCGTCCAGGGCCAGGTCGGTCCCCACCATGGAGACCCGGGTCAGGACATCGGGGCCGTTGCCGATGAGGGTCGCCCCCTTCACCGGGACTGTCACCCTCCCGTCCTCGATCAAATAGGCCTCGCTGGCGGAGAAGACGAACTTCCCGCTGGTGATGTCCACCTGGCCGCCAGCGAAGGAGACGGCGTAGAGCCCGTGCCTGACCGAGCGAAGAATCTCCTCGGGTGCCGTCTCGCCCGCGAGCATGAAGGTGTTGGTCATCCGGGGCATGGGGATGTGGGCGTAGGACTCCCGGCGCCCGTTCCCCGTGAGGGGCATCTTGAGGAGCGCGGCGTTCAGGCGGTCCTGGAGGTAGCCGCGTAGGATCCCGTTCTCGATCAGGACCGTCCGGGAGGTGGGAGTCCCCTCGTCGTCCAGGTTGAGGGAGCCGCGCCGCCCCGGCAGGGTCCCGTCATCCACGACGGTGCAGAGGGGGGAGGCGACCCGCACCCCGATCCTCCCGGTGAAGGCGGAGGTCCCCTTCCGGTTGAAGTCGGCCTCGAGCCCGTGGCCCACCGCCTCGTGCAGCAGGATGCCGGGCCAGCCTGGCCCCAGGACCACCGTGAGGGTTCCAGCGGGGGCCTCCACCGCCTCCAGGTTGAGAAGGGCTTGCCGCGCCGCCTCCCTCGCGTAGCGGGCGAAGCGCTCCCCCTCGGAGAAGAACCCGAACTCCACCCGGCCGCCCCCGCCGAAGGTCCCGGTCTCCCTCCGGCCGGCCGTCTCGGCGATGCACGTGATCTGGAGGCGGGTGAGGGGCTGAATATCCCCCACAGCCAGCCCGTCGGCGGTGGCTACCAGAACGATCTTCTGCTCCGCCGTGAAGGAGGCCATCACCTGGGTGATCCGGGGGTCCACGCTCCGGGCCACCCGGTCCACCTGCTCGAGGAGGGCCAGTTTCTCGGGGAGGGTGGCCTCGGTCGGCGGGCGGACGATGGGGTAGAGGCTGTGGGGCCGGCTTCCCGGGAGAGCGATGGGGACCGGCGCCGTCCCCCCAGCCCGCTCCGCGATGGCCCGGGCGGTGCGGGCCGCCAGCTCCAGGCGCTCCACCGTGATCTCGTCGGAGAAGGCGTAGCCGGTCTTCTCCTCCGCCGTGGCCCGCACCCCCACTCCCTGATTGATATTCCGGGTGGCCTTCTTGACCTGCCCCTCCTCGAGCGCGAACGCCTCGGCCACCCGGTACTCGAAGTAGAGGTCGCCGTAGTCCACCGGCTTGCCCAGGAGGCTCCCCAGGACGCGCCCGATCTTCTGGGGCGAGAGGCCGAACCGGTCCTCGAAGAAGTGCTGGGCCTTGACGGGGTGCGTTTCCATGATCACTCCACCTTGGCTCCTGTGGTCCAACCGTCGCGGGTCACCGGCACCGGCGCTCCACGCCGCTCCCGCCCTACGCGGCTGGCACCGGGGGGGCGAATGGGAGGGGGATGACCTCGGCGTCAAAACGGGTCCCGGCAGCCTCCACCTTGAGGCTCGTCCCGGGCTCCCCCGCCTCCCGCCGGAGCATGGCCAGCGCCACCGGCGCGCCGCGGGCCGGGGAGCGGACGGCACTGGTGACCCGACCGACCTCCGCCTCGCCCTTGAGCACGCGGCTCCCCCGAGCCGGCAGTACTTCCCCCTGCACGGCGAGCCCCGTGAGGCGCCGGTTCACGTGGCCCCGGAAGTGGATGCGCGCCACCGTCTCCTGCCCGATGTAGCAGCCCTTGCTGAAGGAGATGGCGGTCGTCTCCAACCCCGCCTCCTGGGGGAGGTTGTTCTCGTCGAAGTCGAGGCCGTACCAGGGCGTGCCGGCCTCGACCCGGACGGTCTCGAAGGCGGCGTGCCCGACCGCTCGCCCGCCTAGCGCCTTGGTCGCCTTCAGGAGGTCCCGCGCCACGGCGGTCGCGGCCTCGACCGGGAAGAACAGGTCGAAGCCCGGGACGCCCAGGAAGGGCGTCGCCACCACCCGCACGGCGGCGCCCGCTACCCTCACCTCCGCGTGGTGGTGGGGGGGCAGCTCCGGCGGAGGGCTCCCGGCGACCCGGGCCAGCGCCTCCGCGGCCTTGGGTCCGTAGCAGCCCAGGACAGTAATCTCCCCGCTAGCGTCGGTCACCTTGGCGTCGTCGGCGATGATGAACCGGTCGAGCGTCTGGGCCACCCGGGCGCGGCATGCGGCTTCGCAGAGCAGGAGCAGGGCCTCCTCCACGGCCAGCACCCGGAGATCCCCCAGGACCTTTCCCTGGGGAGAGCACAGGGCGGCGTACAGGCCGGCCCCAGGTGTAAGGGCCTTCACGTCGTTTGTGATCATCCCGTTCAGGAACCGGACCCGGTCGGCCCCCGTCATCCGGAGGAGGCCCGCCGTGGCCCGGTCCAGAACCCCGGCCGCCTCGCGCAGCGCCCGGTACTCGGCGGCCGGGTCGCCGAAGTGCTCCGGGAGCCGGACCCCGGCCACCTCGGTAAAGACGGCAGCCTCCGGGAGCCCGGCGAGCCGCGAGCGGCGCTCCATCAGTCCCCTCCCCCTCCCTCATCCCGAAGCCGCATGACCCGGTCCAGCTCGCCCCCGAGGTTCGCGGCGATGTCGTCCTTGGTGATGACCCGGTCGCAGCGGTCGTGCAGCGGCTTCGTCCGCTTCCAGTCGGCGTGGGTGGTGTAGCCCAGGAGGGGGAGCCCCGCTGTGGGCCCCTCCCGCAGGCGGGTGAGCAGGCCCTCAACCGCCGGGGCCGTGAGGTCTACGAGGAGAATCGCGGGCCGGGCGGCCGCTGCCTTGGCCATCAGGTCGGCCTCCGTCCGCACCACGGTGAAGGGGCGCCCGAGGCTGGCGCAGATGGTCCCCACCTTGGTGGAGAAGAACAGGTCCGGGATGAAGGCGAGGACAGCCTCGCGGGCCCGATCGTCCGGCATGGGTGCGCTCCGTCGGGGCGTCCGGTCGGTGGGGGGCGGCGCTACTTCTCCGCCCAGTACCGGGCGTACTCGTCCAGGAAGGCGAGGGTCTCGAAGCTCTTCATCCGGTCCAGGAAGACGATCCCCTGCAAGTGGTCGAACTCGTGCTGGATGACGCGGGCGAGGAAGTCGGTGGCCGTGAAGTCCAGGACCTCCCCCCGCCGGTCGAGGGCCTGGACCCGGACCTCCCGGTGCCGGGGGACCTGCCCCCGCAGCCCCGGGATGCTCAGGCAGCCCTCCCAGTCCTCCCCCATGGCCTCCCCCAGCGGAGTCACCACCGGGTTCACCAGGACCGTGAGGGGGATCTCCGGGATCTCCCCCTGGCCCTTCTGGGCCTCAACCGCGAGGACCTGGAGTCCCTCGTGGACCTGGGGCGCGGCCAGACCGACCCCCGAGTACTCCCGCATGGTCTCGATGAGATCGTCCACGAACCGCTGGAAGTCCCGGGACCGGATGGTGTCCCTCGGGACAGAGGCGGCCCGCCGCCGCAGGACGGGATGCCCGAGCTGTGCCACCTTCAGGACCGCCATGCCCTCCGTCCCGCCGGGCCCGCCGCCCGGCACGTGCTCCGGATTATACACCAGGGTAGGCCGGATGCACCCCCGAAGTGCAGCCCGGCCGATTTTGCCGTTGACTTTGCCCGGGCAAAGCGGTACAGAAGGAGAGGTTCGGCGCGGCCCGATGGGC
>JAKEHP010000308.1 GCA_022614955.1 Candidatus Methylomirabilota bacterium | reverse complement strand
GCGAGCCAACGCATGCCAGACGGCACCAAGGTCCTGACGCCAGGCGAGCCGCTCGAGGCGGCTCGCCTGTTTGCCACCACGCGCGAGCGGGTCACGCGCCGGCTCCGCGTGGACCGGCTCGCCCGTCGTCTCGTCGGCCTCGGCGGCGCGGCCATCATCGCCTCGATCCTGGCCATCCTGGTGGTCATCGCCGCCGAGATCTACCCCCTCTTCCGGCCGCCGGTCGCGGCGCTGCTAGGGCGGCCCGCCGTCGGCCCCGGCCCGCCCCCGCTGGCCGTCGGCGTGGACGAGTACCGCGAGGTCGCCTACCTGGTGACGGCCTCCGGGGTCCAGTTTCTCTCCCTGAAAGACGGCCCCCCTCTCCCGGCACCCCGGCTCCCCTCGCTCGCCGGGGCGTCGGTGGTCGCCGCCTCCCCCGCCCCCGGGGGGCTTCTCGCCCTCGGCCTCTCCGACGGCCGGGTTCTTCTGGTCGAAGTCCACCTCACCGCGTCGTTTGCCGAGGGTCGGCGGCGCGTGGAGCCGGCCCTGGTCGCTCGGGAGCCCATCGCCGTGGACGACGAGCGCCGCCCGGTCCGCCTCCTCGCCCACGTCGTGGGGGAGGCGGGCCCCGTCACCGCCGCCGTGGCGGGCGCCCGGGACCTCACGCTTGTCTCGGTCAAGGAGAGCAAGGCGTTGATCGGACCCCCGACGCGAGCCGTGTCGCGGCGGGCGGTTCCCCTGTCCAGCGGAGGGGAGATCCGCGCGCTCATCCTGGATGGGCGGGGGGACAACCTCTTCGTGGGGACCTCCACGGGGGAGGTGCTGCGCGTGGACCTGCGGAACCCGGGCGAGGCGAGGGTGGCCGAGGCCGTCCGGGCGTCGGGCCGTCCGGGCGTCGGGATCAGCGTGCTAGGTTTCCTCATCGGCGACCGCACGCTCGTCGTCGGCGATGCGAGCGGGCAGGTCAGCACCTGGCAGCTCCTCCGGGATGGGGGGGCCGAGCCCCGGCTGCGGAAGATCTCCGACTTCCTGCCCCACCCGGGGCCGGTGGTGGCGTTCGCCCCCTCCCGGCGGGACAAGGGGTTCCTCACCGCCGACGCGGCGGGGAGCGTGCACCTGCACTACGGGACGACCGGAAAAACCCTGCTCACCCTCCGGGCCGATGGAGAGCCGCTCCGGGCGCTGACCTTCGCCCCGAAAGCCGACGGCCTCCTCACGGCGGACGCGGGGGGGCGCCTCTCCCATTGGGCCCTCGACAACCCCCATCCCGAGGTCACCTGGCGGAGCCTCTTCGGCAAGGTCTTGTACGAGGGCTACGCCGAGCCCGAGTACGTGTGGCAGTCCACGGGGGGGACGGATGACTTCGAGGCAAAGTTCAGCCTGACCCCGCTCATCTTCGGCACCCTCAAGGGGACCTTGTACGCCCTCCTCTTCGCCGTCCCGCTCTCCCTCCTCGGGGCGCTGTACGCCTCGCAGTTCATGCACCCGACGCTGAAGGCGTACGTCAAGCCAACCGTGGAGGTCATGGCCGCGCTCCCGAGCGTTGTCCTGGGCTTCATCGCCGGCCTCTGGCTGGCCCCCATGGTCGAGCAGGTGGTCCCCGGCCTCTTCGTGCTCCCGTGGGTGCTCGTCGGGCTCATCCTGCTGGCGCTCGCGGCCTGGCGCCTGGTTCCCCTCCGCCTCCGGAATTTTTTCAGGCCCGGCACCGAGGCATTCCTCCTCGTGCCCGTCCTTCTGGTGGGAGCCTGGCTCGCCTTTGCCCTGGGGGGCCTCCTGGAGTCGGCGCTCCTCGCCGGGGACTACCGGGGCTGGCTCTTGAAGACGCTCGGCCTCACCTACGACCAGCGGAATTCCCTGGTGGTCGGCTTCGCCATGGGCTTCGCTGTGATCCCAATCATCTTCACCATCGCCGAGGACTCCCTCTCCAACGTCCCCCAGCACCTGGTGGCCGGCTCCCTGGCCCTCGGCGCCACCCGGTGGCAGACGGCCCTCCGGGTCGTCCTCCCCACGGCAAGCCCCGGGATCTTCTCCGCCGCCATGATCGGCTTCGGACGGGCCGTGGGGGAGACCATGATCGTCCTGATGGCCACGGGGAACACGCCGGTCATGGACTGGTCCATCTTCAACGGCTTCCGGGCCCTCTCGGCCAACATCGCCGTGGAGCTCCCCGAGGCCCCCGAGGGAGCGACGCTCTACCGGGTCCTGTTCTTCGCGGCCTTCCTGCTGTTCGTCATGACGTTCATCGTGAACACCGTGGCCGAGCTGGTCCGGCTCCGGCTGCGCAGGAAGTACCGGGCGCTATGAATCCCTGGAAGCGCTTCTGGAAGAGCGGCGAGCCGTTCATCTGGCTCACGGGCGGGGCCCTGACCTTCTCCCTCCTCATGGTGGCCGGCCTCCTCCTCCTGGTTCTGGCCAGCGGCCTGGGCTTCTTCTGGCCCCGGGAGGTCACCCGGGTGACCCTGCGCGACGGCACGGTGATCCTGGGTGAGATCGCGGAGCGGGAGGCGATCCCGCAGCCCGGTGCGCCCCCCGCCGGCCGGCCGCCGGCTCCAGCGCGCCACCGGATCAAGGTGAAGCAGGGGAACCGGGATCTGACCGGCGCCGATTTCGTCTGGGTGGACGAGGCGAACATCGCGACGAGGGAGAAGCCCCCCGATACGGTTGTGGTCGAGCGCCGGGAGTGGGGGAACTTCTACGGGGTTCTCCGGGACGTGCGGGAGGGGGACCGGGTGGTGGCCGAGGGACCCGAGGCGGGGTGGGCCGCAGTGCAGAGCCGCCTCCCTCAGGCCACTCGCGTCTTCCGGGAGATCCGGCGGATCGAGAAGAAGGAGATCGGCGGTATCAACCACGCCGAGGAGAAGATCCGCCTCCGACTGAAGCGGCTCGAACTGCAGGGGACCCGCGGCGGGCCCGAGGTC
>JAKEHP010000307.1 GCA_022614955.1 Candidatus Methylomirabilota bacterium | reverse complement strand
GGGGGAGACGGAGACCAGGAACCGGGCGATCTC
This sequence comes from Candidatus Methylomirabilota bacterium, assembly GCA_022614955.1. Lineage (GTDB taxonomy): Bacteria > Methylomirabilota > Methylomirabilia > Methylomirabilales > JACPAU01 > JACPAU01. The sequence continues at coordinate 3,494 of JAKEHP010000307.1, read as the reverse complement.
CCGCAGCTCCGCGTCCGCGTCGTTGAACCCCGGCACGAGGAGGGTCACGATCTCCACGGGCGCCGGGGGGCTCCTGGGGGAGCGGGACGGGTCCTCACGCGGGCGGTCACGGGGGCCTGGCGGGGAGGAGACTGACGGGCCCGGGGATCGTACTACTGGGGCCCGGAAGCACGGGGCGGAGGGGTCGGGCGGCACCGTGACGGTGAACTCCTGCGGCCAGGCCTCCTCGACGGTCAGGGGCGGAACCTCCCGAGGGGCTCCGCGCCTGGATGGCCCACTGGGCCCGGGGGGAAGGGGATCCTCCGCGCCGCCTTAGAGCCGCTCCCACAGGAACTGGCCATTGAAGGACAGCAGGGCATAGGCCTCGCTGGTCTCGGGCTTGTTCCCCGGGCAGGAGAACTCCTGACAGGAGGTGGCGCGGACCGCATTCAGGAACGCGTTCACGTTGTCCTTGGCCACCTGGGTGTCCCCGGCCTCCAGCTTCCGCTTCGCTGCAATAAGCTTGGCCAGGAGGCTCTGGTGGACCCCGTCCACCTTGATCCACCCGAGCTGGCGGCTGTCGTGGACCAGCGTGATGAGGTAGTTGAGGAACTCGAGGGGGACGAAGGGCTGGGGCGGAGGCTTCGGCCCTACTGTCGTGCCCTTGAAGCTGTTCTGAATGATGTCAGAGCCCTCGCACGAGTCCGGCGCTTCCCCCCTTGGAAAGCTGGGTGATTCAACGTGGTTCCACGCAAGGAACCTCACGATCCCAGGTAAGCCCGCTGCATTCGTGAACCCAAATCCCATCGCTGAAGAACCGGTAGCAAGCCCACGCGGCTCTCCGAACGTGTCCCACACATAGAACGTGGAGTTTCCAATTCGGCCACCCACCTCCCAGTCTGGCGGGCTTGTCTGGATGATGGCGGTGCCGCCAGAGTTGAAGGCTTGAACCGCGAACTTGACGAGGGCCTGCGCCGCGGGCTGCTGATTTTCGAGCAGGTAATGATAATCGTGGCCGTCCGGAGAACTCGTAACGCTTGCTAGTGCTCGGGCGTTGACCTGATCTCGCCGAGGAAACACACAGGGCGGTTGCTGGGCTGCGGCTGTAGTGACCGTGGCGAGGAGGAGGCTGACAGCGAGCGCGGAGTCTCTCAGCATTGCCTTTTCCCCTTTCTACCGAATAAAGGCATGGAAGTGGTCTGTCTCTGTTAGTGGGTCGTTTTCCGTCTTATTTGTGATTACCTCTCTCAGGCGCTGAATATTATAGTCAGTACAGACTCCATCCCGTATCCCCTTGAAGCCGATGTCGGCATGGCGGCCGACCCGGTGGGTGAGGTGTGGTGTCCTCCAGTTATTCTTGATATCAAAGAGGCCTCCCGTGGGCAGGCTTATGTCATTCACCCGGAGCAGGATGCCGGTCTGCTGGAGCATCGTGGCAGCGATCTCCTCGATGGCCTTTACGAGGGTGGGCTGGCCAAAGAAGCTCTCAAAATGTTGCGAGGTCGGCGGGTTCGTCTGCGGGATGCAGGGATCGTTCGTCCCCGCGTGGTTGTTCGGGGTGCCGACGCGCACATACTTCGCCGGGGCCTCCAGCAACGGTGCCAGCCGGTGGACCTCGACCGTGACCTCCTTCGTGGCGGCCGGGAAGCCGGGGGCTGTCGCGCGGATGCGCTCGACCCCGCTCACCTCTGGGGCCCGATAGGGCACGGGCAGAGTGCAGGAGCCCATGCCGTCGGCGTCGAACGTGGTCACCGTGCAGCGCTTGACCTCCTCCCCCGTTCCCAGGTCCCGGAGGGTCCCCGTCGGCCGCGTGCTGTTATGGGCATGGCCGCCGTCCCCGGGGCTGCCCGACGGCGGCAGCACCTCAAAGGTCACCTCCACGCTCGCAGGGGGACTGCCGCCTTGGGGGGGGCAGGTTGTGATGCGGGCGGTCACAGTGGCCTCGGTCTGGCGCTCCAAGATATAGCCAGGAACCCGAGTATCCAGGGGAAGCACGGGGCGGAGGTCCTGGGGCATCACCGTAACCTCGAGCTTCGGCTCCTGCGGGCAGGCCTCCTCGAAGGTCAGGGTCAGCCCATTGAATCCGAACCCGTGGCTCCAGGGGTAGTCGACCTGCAGAAACCCGCCATAGGCGCCCCACGAGATGCGGAAGAACCCGCCAAACGGCGCGGGGGTGGTGATGTCGAAGGCGGGGGGGATGGGGTCGAACGTGAGGGGCAGTTCACCGCCCCCCTGGGCGGCCAGGGCGGCGGCCTCAGGGGTGAAGTCCCACCCCGCCAGCACGCGACAGAAATTAGTGCCACCACAGGGGGTCAACGAGACGACAAAGATGAATTCGGGTGGCTTCTGGCTTAAGCGCATTTGCGATGGATCGCCCAGGAGGTGGATGTCCATCACGAGCTTGGCACTCACGAGGCGTGTGCCCGCAGCCAGGGCGGGGATAAAGTAGGTGGCCGTAGTTTGGGAGGAGAGCCTCGCAATGCTATGTTGAAACGGCGTGTTCGCTTCCTCGAACCGCTCCCCGTATTGTGCGATGAGCCCGCCAAACTCCCGCCGGTAGACCCGCACATCCGGGAAGCAGACCACGCCCCCCCGCACGAGGCCCCGCTCGACCTCCAGCCGACACCCGACGGCATAGAGGCCGGGCCGGGGATGCCCGAAGGCGACGAACTGCTCGGTGAGGTGTGCTATAGCCTGCTCAATGTCGGCGGCGTTCGGGGTGAGCGTGACTGGCCCCACCGTCAGCGGCTGGGCGTGGCCGGCGCGCACGTCATCGGAGTGGGTGGAGGCGACCAAGCGGTCATTGATCCCCGCAAAGGGGTGGAAAAGTCCGAATGGCTCCTCCTGTGTGATCAGCGATGGAGACGAGAAGTCGAGGCGGCGAAGGCTGGCGAAATGGGGATTGCCCGCCTGCCGGAGGAAGTCGGCGTCAGTGCCGGTATAGGTCGGCGGGGCCCCGTGGGAGCCGTGTGGGCCAGGAAGCGGTCCGAACGGCGGGGGCGGCACCGCGACCTGCACCGGCAAAGGGTCCGACTGCACAGTTCCCCCGGCTTCGTCCCGCGCATAGGCCGCGAGCCAGTACCGGCCGCTCGCGCTGACGGGGATCGCCTGGTGATAGGCTGCTCGCTGCCCGTAGATCGGGGGCCCCACGCGCGTCAGCGCGGTCGCGTCGGCGCCCCAGAGCAGGCCCGTCTCAATCACGTCACAGGCCGGCTCAAGCCGCCAGGCCACCGAAATCGCCGCCCCGACGACGATCGGCGGGGCGGCGACTTGGATCTGGCTCCCCGCGCACGACGCCTCGGCGAGGCCCCCGGCTCCCACCCACACCCCAACGACCAAGACCATCTTCCACCCCAGCCTTCTCATCATGCGTCCTCCGCGTCAGGGTGCATTTTCTGTACCACAGACACACTTCCCGGATCAAACCAAAAGCCGACATCAAGGAGAGAGAGGCAGGACAGAGCCTGAGGCTTCCCCCTCCTCCGGGCGGGGGGAGGCCGAGCCGGCCGGAGCGG
>JAKEHP010000306.1 GCA_022614955.1 Candidatus Methylomirabilota bacterium | reverse complement strand
GGGTGGGAGAACGTGAGCGCCAGCCGCTCCGCCACGTCGTCCGCCTCCGGCACCGGGAGGGCGTCCCGCCGCTCCGCCAGACGCCGGAGGAGGGCATTCACCAGGCTGGCCCACCCCTCGTGGCCGCCAGGCCCCTTGGCCAGGGCCACCGCCTCACTGACAGCAGCGTAGGCCGGGACCCGGTCGAGGAACCGGAGCTGGTAGGCACCCACCCGGAGGATCTGTCGGAGGCGGACCGGCAGGTCCGCCATGCGCCGCCGCCCCACGGCCTCAAGCAACCAGTCCAGCGTTCCCCGCCAGCGCAGGACGCCGTAGGTCAGCTCCGTGAGGAGCGCCGCCTCCTTAGCCTGAAGCGCCCCGCGCGCGAGGGTCGCGTCCAGGAGAATGGACGCATAGGCCCGGTCCCGCTCCACCCGGGTGAGGAGGTCCACCGCGAGGGCGCGGGCGCCGGCGGGCCGGTCAGCCAAAGCGCGCCCCCAGAGCAAGATGCCGGCCCCGGGCGAACGCGGCGCCATCCATCGGCCGCTTCCCCTCCGGCTGGACCGTCAGGAGGCACAGCCGCCCTCGCCCCGTGGCCACCACCGGGCCTCTCCGGTCCACAGCCAGGATAGTCCCGGGCGGCGCCCCCGCCTCCTCCCCCTCCACGGCCGCCGCCAGCACCCGCAGCGTCTCGCCACCGAGGGCAGTGAGCGCCCCGGGCTCTGGCGTGAGGCCGCGGATCCGGTTGCGGAGCGCCACCGCCGCGTCGGTCCAGTTGAGGCGCTGCTCCGCCGCGGTGAGCTTCGGCGCGTACGTGGCCAGTGCCTCGTCCTGGGGGACGGGGCGCGTCTGCCCGCGGTCCAGGGCCACCAGGGCCTCTGCAAGCGCGTCGGCGCCGAGGCGGGCCAGGCGCTCGCCGAGCGTCCCGGCCGTATCCTCGTCCCGGATCGGCTCGGCCCGCTGCAGGAGAATGGGGCCGGCGTCCACCCGCTCGGTCATCTGAATGATGCTGACCCCGGTGACCCGCTCCCCCCGGATCAGGGCCCACGCGATGGGAGCCGCCCCCCGGTAGCGGGGGAGGAGAGAGGCGTGCACGTTGACGCAGCCGTGGCGGGACAGGGCGAGGAGAGAGGCGGGGAGAATCTGTCCGAAGGCAACCACCAGGATGGCGTCGGGCGAGAGGGCCGCCAGGGGCGCGTGCAGGTCCGGATCCTTCAGACTGGCGGGCTGCAGGGTGGTGAGGCCGCCCCGCGTCGCCGCGATCTTCACCGGGGAAGGCGCCAGCGCCTGCCCCCGCCCCGCCGGCCGGTCGGGGCGGGTGATGATGGCGGCCACCTGGTGGCCGTCCTTCAGCACCCGCTCGAGGGACGGCACGGCGAAGGCCGGCGTCCCCATGAAGATCACCCGCATAGGCGGGCCAGGACCTCCGCCATCCGGGTCCGGTGGGTCCCGGGCCAGTAGACGCGCCGGCAGGCCGGGCAGGTGCGGAAGGCGGCGTGACGGGTCAGCACGAAATCGGGAACCCTCCCCGCCGCCGCCTCGCGGGGCAGCGGGGCCAGGGGCATGTTGCAGCGAAGGCAGCGCGTCCCCGGAGCCGCCGGCCGGAGATCGTACGCCCGGAGGACCTCGCGGAGCTGATCCTCCACCCGGTCGCTCTGGATGAGGAGGCTCCCGGCGGGAAGGGAGGCCCGCGGCAGGCGGGTGTCGCGGGTCAGGAGCACCCGGCCCTCGGCCGCCGCCGTCGCGAGGAGGGCCTTGTCGTCCCCGTCCCGGTGGTAGAGGGTGTCGTAGCCCAGCGCCCGGAGCCACTTCGCGAGCCGGCCCACCATGGCGTCGGCCAGAAAGCGCATCGGCAGACTCCCGCATGACCATAGCACAGGGCCCGGGGGCCCTCCAGGAGAAAACGGCCGGGGATTGACAGGGTCACGCTCCCCATACTAAGAAGGCGCTGCCGGCCGGGAAGACCCCGGCGGCACCCGACGATGGCCGACAGCATCCCGCACGCTGACGTCACCGTCACCCAGCTCCGGCACCGGCCGGTCCTAGACGCCACCGGTGCCCCGGTGGGGCGCCTCAAGGACCTGGTGGTCCACTTCCGGGGGATCTTCCCCCGGGTCACCAAGGTCCTGGT
>JAKEHP010000305.1 GCA_022614955.1 Candidatus Methylomirabilota bacterium | reverse complement strand
GGAGCCCGTCTACATCGCCCGGGACGAGCAGGGGACCCTCCTCTTCAGCAACGTCCCCCGGGACCCGCTGATCCAGCGCCTCCCGCCCCTGCCGGCGGGGGAGGGGGCCCGGCGGCGCTTCCGGCCCCTTATCGAGGCGGTCGCCGCGGGCCAGGGCCTCGACTCCCGGCTCCTCACCGCCATCATCCAGGTGGAATCGGCCTTCAACCCCGGCGCCACCAGCCGGCGCGGCGCGCAGGGCCTGATGCAGCTCATGCCGGCCACGGCCGTCGGGTACGCCGTGCGGGACGCCTACGACCCGGAGGAGAACATCCGGGGAGGCGCCCGCTACCTCCGACACCTGCTGGACCTGTTCGCCGGCAACCTTCCCCTCGCCCTGGCCGCCTACAACGCCGGGGAGGCCGCAGTCCAGCGGTTCGGGGGCATCCCCCCCTTCCCCGAGACCTGGGAATACGTCCGCCGGGTTCAGACCCGCTACCGGGCGCTCGGCGGGAGCAGTCCCGTGACCAGCCTTCGGGCGGCAGCCCCCGACCCGGCCAACCGGGTCTACCGCATCCGCGACGGCGAGGGGCGCATACGCTACACCAATCTCCCGCCCGTCCTCCTCGCTTCAGAGCCCCGGCGCTGAGGCTTCCCGCCCCCTTCAGCCTTGACAACCCGTGCCCCTTCCCGTAAGCTTTCCGCGTTTCTGCGAGGCTTTCTGCACCCTTTCGGCTCTCCTGCCCGCCCGCCGTGCCCCGCGGCGAGGAGGCCTCGCCGCCGTCTCCCCGGACGCCCCCGGCTCCCCCGGGTGCCGGCTCCCGCGCCGCCCCCCGAGAGGTTCGCCATGACGCTGGAACGGACCTGGCACTGGCTGATTGACCGGATTGACGAGTACGAGGCGCATGCCTACGCCTACCAGCACGCCCGCTACTTCGGGCGGACCAAGTTCCAGGTCGTGGAGATCCTCGAGACCGCCAAGTTCGGCAAGATGCTCATCCTGGATGGGAAGATCCAGTCGGCGGCCCTGGACGAACACATCTTCCACGAGGCGCTCGTCCACCCCGCCATGCTGATGCACCCGGCCCCGCGCCGGGTGTGCATCATCGGGGGCGGGGAGGGGGCCACGCTCCGGGAGGTCCTCCGGCACGCCCTCGTGGAGGAAGCCGTCATGGTGGACCTGGACGAGGAGATCGTGGCCCTCTGCCGGGAGCACCTGCCCGAGTGGCACCGGGGCGCCTTCGACGATCCGCGGGTCCACCTCCTGCACGAGGATGGCCGGGTCTTCCTCCGGGAGGAGCCGGGGACCTTCGACGTGATTGTGCTGGACATCACCGACCCGGTCACGGCGGACTTCGGCCCCGAGACCTACCGGGTCATCCGGTCCCGGCTCCGGGAGCCGGGCATCCTGGCCCTGCAGGCTCTTGAGCTCAACCTGGGGGACTGGGAGACCCACGCGGCCATCCGGCGAGCGCTCCGGCCCATCTTCCCCCACTGCCGGTCCTACAGCGCCTACATCCCCTCCTTCCGAGCGGAGTGGGGATTTCTGGTGGCGGCGGCGAACGGGGAGCTGCTCCACCAGGCGCCCGCTCTCCTAGAGGAACGGTTCGCGGCGCGCCTCGCGCGGGCGGCGGCGGAGCCGGGAGGGCTTCGGTTCTATTCCCCCCAAACTCACGGGCGACTCTTCACCCTCCCCAAGGATCTGCGGGCGCGGCTGGAGGCGCCATGAGACGGCGAGAACGCGGCACGACCACCACCAAGAGGAGGGGCGCGGGGATGCGGCTCGGCGAGGTGGACCCGGAGATCGCGGCCATCATCCATCGGGAGACGGCGCGCCAGGCGGATGGCCTGGAGCTCATCGCCTCCGAGAACTTCGTCAGCGAGGCGGTGATGGAGGCCGCCGGCTCCCCCCTCACCAACAAGTACGCGGAGGGGTACCCCGGGAAGCGCTACTACGGCGGCTGCGAGTTCGTGGACCAAGCCGAGCAACTGGCCATTGACCGGGCCAAGGCCCTCTTCGGCGCCGAGCACGTCAACGTCCAGCCCCACTCCGGGTCCCAAGCCAACATGGTGGTGTACTTCGCCGTCCTCCAGCCGGGCGATACCTTCATGGGCCTCAACCTCTCCCACGGAGGCCACCTCACCCACGGCAGCCCGGTCAACTTCTCCGGCCGCTTCTTCCGCGTCGTCCCCTACGGCGTGCACCCCGAGACCGAGCAGGTGGACTTTGCCGCCCTGGCGAAGAGCGCGGAGGAGGTCCGGCCGAAGCTGATCATGGTGGGCGGGAGCGCCTACCCGCGGACCCTCGACTTCCCCCGGTTCCGGGAGGTAGCGGACAGAGTGGGAGCGGTCCTGGTGGTGGACATCGCCCACATCGCCGGACTGGTGGCGGCCGGCCTGCACCCCAACCCGGTCCCGCTGGCGGAGTTCGTCACCACCACGACCCACAAGACGTTGCGCGGCCCCCGGGGCGGGATGATCCTCTGCAAGGGCGCCTACGCCCCCGCGGTGAACAAGATGCTCTTCCCGGGCATGCAGGGCGGGCCCCTCATGCACATCATCGCGGCGAAGGCCGTGGCCCTGAAGGAGGCCCTGACCCCCGAGTTCAGGGCCTACCAGCGCCGCATCGTGGCCAACGCCGCGGCGCTGGCGGAGGAGCTTAGCCGGCAAGGGTTCCGCCTGGTGGCGGGGGGGACGGACACCCACCTGATGCTCGTGGACCTCCGGCCGAAGGGGCTCACCGGGAAGGTAGCCGAGGCCGCCCTCGGGAAGGGCGGGATCACCGTGAACAAGAATGCCATCCCCTTCGACCCGCAACCGCCGGCGGTGACCAGCGGCATCCGGATCGGGACGCCGGCTGTGACCACCCGGGGGATGGGGGTGGAGGAGATGCGCCTCATCGGGCAGCTCATCGCGGAGGTGCTGCAGGACGTGGAGGACGCCGCGCGGCTCGGCCACGTGGCGGCCAAGGTGCGGGAGCTCTGCCAGGCGTTCCCCCTCTACCCCGAGCGCCTGGCCCGCCGGGCGAAGACCTAGGCCCCAGAGGCCACGGTGCGCTGCCCCTTCTGCAACAGCAACGCGGAAAAGGTGGTGGACTCGCGGGAGGGGCGAGACGGGGAGGTCATCCGCCGCCGCCGCCAGTGCCTCCGCTGTCACCGGCGCTTCACCACCTACGAGCGGATCGAGGGGATCCAGTTCATGGTGGTGAAGAAGGACGGGCGGCGGGAGCCCTTTGACCGGCACAAGATCCTGAGCGGCCTCCTGAAGGCGACCCAGAAGCGGCCGATCAGCGTCAACCAGCTGGAGGCCGTCGTGGACGACGTGGAGGCGCTCCTGACAGAGAAGCCGGACCGGGAGATCGCGTCCAGCGAGATCGGCGAACGCATCATGCAGCGCCTCCACGACCTGGACGAGGTGGCCTACGTCCGTTTCGCCTCCGTCTACCGCCAGTTCAAGGACGTGAGCGAGTTCGTGGCAGAGGTCAAGGGGCTCCTGGAGGGGAGCCCCCGGCGGGGCAAGTGAGGCGCCTTGGGCCCTGGAGCGGCCATGAG
>JAKEHP010000304.1 GCA_022614955.1 Candidatus Methylomirabilota bacterium | reverse complement strand
TCTCCTGTTCCAGCTTCTTCTCCGTCTCTGCCAGCTTCACCCTCAGTTCCTGATTCTCCATCCCGAGCTTCGACTTCACCTCGGCGACTTCCCGCTCGAGGACCGCGATCCGCTCCCCGCGCTGCTGGCTGCTGAAGAAGTACCCGAGGATGAGGCCAAGGAAGAGGGCGACGACGGCACCGATGGCGGTGTTCCGGCTCATGGCCATGCTCCTTCAGACGGGAAGGTTCCCTGGCGGGCCGGCCGGCCCCTGCCGCGCCAGCAGCGCGTGCAAGAGGCTGGTCTTGGCCGTGCTCTCCAGGAGGTCCGCCCACAGGTAGGCTGCCCGCGGATCCGCCCCGATGGTCAGCAGGCCGTGCTGGCGCATGAGGAAGGCCCACCGCTCCGGGAACTTTGCGACGCCACGAGCCACGATGGCGGCCAGCACCTCGCTCCCCGGGAAAGCATAGTCCAGCAGGGGGATCTCGTGGAACATCTCCTCTGCGGTGATGGTCACCAGCGGGAGGACGGGCTCGGCGCAGGCGTAGGCGGTGGCGAAGGGTGGGTGGGCATGTAGCACGGCCCCCGCCGCTTCTCGAGTTTGGTAGACCGCCAAGTGCGTGGTGAGTTCCTTGGAGGGGGCAAGCCCCCGGGGCACCCGCAGGACCCGACCCGACGGGATGTCCACGACCACGAGGCGAGCCGGGGTGACCTCCTCCAGGGCGAGCCCCGTCGGCGTGATGAGCATCCGGTCGGTCCCGGGGACTCGGGCGCTCATGTTCCCGCCGGCCCCCCCCACCAGGTCGCGCGCCTGGGCCTTGCGGCAGTAGGCAGCCACAGCCGCGGCTGTGCGCGCCTCTGCGCCTCCTCCCCGTCTCACTCCAGCCATGGCATCACCTTCCCCGCGCCGCATCCCCCTGTCAAGGGAATTATCCCCCGATGAGACGCGCCGCCCGCCACAGGAGACCCAGTCCCGAGACGAACAGAAACTCGAGGACCGCCCGGTTGAACGCCCGACCCTACTCCTCGACCGGGCCGGCCCGCCGGCGAACCGCATACCCCTGGTGCCTGAGCGCTTGCAGGAGGCGGCGGGCGTGAGCCGCGTCCCGGGTCTCCAGCGTCAGGTAC
>JAKEHP010000303.1 GCA_022614955.1 Candidatus Methylomirabilota bacterium | reverse complement strand
TCTCCTGTTCCAGCTTCTTCTCCGTCTCTGCCAGCTTCACCCTCAGTTCCTGATTCTCCATCCCGAGCTTCGACTTCACCTCGGCGACTTCCCGCTCGAGGGCCGCGATCCGCTCCCCGCGCTGCTGGCTGCTGAAGAAGTACCCGACGAGGAGGCCAAGGAGGAGGGCGACAACGGCCCCGATGGCGGCGTTCCGGCTCATGGCCATGCTCCTTCAGACGGGAAGGTTCCCTGGCGGGCCCACCGGCCCCTGCCGCGCCAGCAGCGCGTGCAAGAAGCTGGTCTTGGCCGTGCTCTCCAGGAGGTCCGCCCACAGGTAGGCTGCCCGCGAATCCCGCCCCACCGCCAGCACGCCGTGCCGGCACATGAGGAAGGCCCAGCGGTCGGGGAACTTCGCGATACCGCGCGCCACGATAGTGGCGAGCGCGTCGCTCCCTGGGAAGGCGTACTCCAGCAGGGGGACCTCGTGAAGCATCTCCTCCGCCGTAATGGTCACCAGCGGCAGCGCGGGCTCGGCGCAGGCGTAGGCGGTGGCGAAGGGCGAATGGGTGTGCAGCACCGCCCCCGCCGCGCCCCGGGTCCGGTAGACAGCCAGGTGCGTGGCCCGTTCCTCAGAGGGGGCAAGCCCCCGGCCGACCCGCAGGACCCGTCCCGACGGGATGTCCACGACCACGAGGCGGGCCGGCGTCACCTCCTCCAGGGCCATCCCCGTGGGCGTGATGAGCATCCGGTCGGTCCCGGGAACGCGGGCGCTCATGTTCCCGCCCGAGCCCCCCACCAGGTCGCGCGCCTGGGCCTTGCGGCAATAGGCAGCGACGGCCGCGGCCGTGCGCGCCTCCGCTCCCCTTCCCTGTCTGACTCTGGCCATGCCATCACCTATGCCGCGGTACATCCCCCTGTCAAGGAGATTCTCCCCCGATGAGCCGTGCCGCCCGCCACAGAAGACTCAGTCCCGAGACGAACAGAAACTCGAGGACCGCCCGGTTGAACGCCCGACCCTACTCCTCGACCGGGCCGGCCCGCCGGCG
>JAKEHP010000302.1 GCA_022614955.1 Candidatus Methylomirabilota bacterium | reverse complement strand
GGGGAAGGACCTCGCCCTGACCGAGGGCCCCACCCCGGTCATTGATCTCCCCCTGAACGCCTCCGAGGACCGGGTGGTGGGGACCCTCGATCTCGAGGAGGCCCTCACGGCCGGGCGGAAGACCTTCGCCCCCGGCCTGCTCGCGGCCGCCCACCGGGCCATCCTCTACGTGGACGAGGTGAACCTGCTGGACGATCACCTGACCGACGTCCTCCTCGACGTGGCGGTGACCGGACTCAACGTCGTGGAGCGGGAGGGGGTGACTTACACCCACCCCGCCCGGTTCCTCCTGGTCGGGACCATGAACCCGGAGGAGGGGGACCTCCGGCCCCAGCTCCTGGACCGCTTCGGGCTCTGCGCGGAGGTGACGGCGGAGAAGGGGGCGGCGGAGCGGAAGGAGATCGTCCGGCGCTCGCTCGCGTTCCAGCGGGATCCCGCCGCCTTCTGCGCCGAGTGGGAGCGGGAGCAGCAGGAGCTCCGCGACCGGATCGAGGCGGCGCGGAAGGCCCTGCCCGTCCTCACCCCCAGCGAGGCGCTCCTGGAGACGGCGGCCAACGTGGCCATCGAGATGAAGGTGGACGGCCATCGGGCCGAGATCATCCTCATCAAGGCGGCCCTGGCCTCCGCCGCCTTCCACCGCCGGTCGGAGCCGACCCGGGACGACCTCCGGGACGGCATGGCGCTCGCCCTCCGCCACCGGACCAAGCGGATGCCGCTCCAGAGCGGGAAGCTGGACGCCTCCCTCATCGAGCGGCTGGTGGGGACGTACCACGAACGGGGGCATCTTTGAGGGGGAGCCCCTGCGAAGCCGGGACAGCCGGGAGGCCTTCTCGCCCGACTACGTCCAGCCCGAGGCGGTCGGGTTTGCCCACGACACGGAGGCCCGCGCCACCATCCGGGATGTGAGCCGGCAGGAGGCCGGGGAGGGGCAGGGGGGAGGCGGAGGGGGAGGCGGGGGCGGGGCCCTGTGCGACTGCGACCAGGACGACTGCCCCCACAACGTCTACGACATCCCCTGGCAGACCCGCCTCGCCTTTGACGATGCGCTCATCTTCCGGGAGCTACAGGCGCTCCGGCCGCCCCGGCTGCAGTGGGCTCGCGACCGGCGGCGCCGGGACCTCTCCGGGAGGCGGAGCAAGACCCGGACGGAGACCTCCCGCGGGCGGTATGTCCGGAGCCGGCCCACCGCGGAGTACCGGGACCTGGCCCTGGACGCCACCATCCGGGCGGCGGCTCCGCACCAGCGGGAGCGGCCGCACGGGAAGGTCCGGGTGACCATCACCCGGGCCGACCTCCAGGGCAAGGTCCGGGAGCGGAAGGCCGGGAATGTCCTCCTCTTCCTGGTGGACGCCTCCTCCTCGATGGGCACCCAGCAGCGGATCCTGGCCACCCAGGGGGCCATTCTCTCGCTCTTGGTGGATGCCTACCAGCGGCGGGACCGGGTGGGGCTCGTGACCTTTCGGGAGCACTTTGCCGAGATCATCCTCCGCCCCACCTCGAGCGTCGAGAAGGCCAAGCGGGCCTTCGAGGGGATCCTCCTGGGGGGCACCACTCCCCTCTCGGCCGGACTGGTGGCGGCGGTGGATCTGCTGGAGACCGAGCGGAGGAAGAACCGGGACCTCATGCCCCTGCTCATTCTCATCACCGACGGGATGCCCAACATCTCCATCGGGGAGATGGATCCGGTGGAGGAGGCAATGCTCCTGGGACGGATGGCCCGCCACCGGCGCATCCCCTCCGTGGTCCTGGACAGCGAGGCGGGCTACACGCGCTCTCTGGCCTACACCTCCCCGGGCCGGGCCCGGGAGATCGCCGCAGCGATGGGGGCGCAGTACGTTCCGGCGGCCGACATGACGTACCACACCATCCTGGAGGTCATCGCCCGTCAGGCCCGCCCCGCAGCCGGCTGAGGCGGGAGAGAGGCGGTCCGGCCTTCTCCGGGGGGCCTGGCGTCCCGAGAGGGTTTCGGCCTTGGCGAGGGAGGACGGTTTTCGCATGGATGAAATGATCGAGATCGTCGGGGAGAAGGCCCGGTTGATGCGAGAAGAACGGGCCGGTCAGCGAGCCCCGCTCCGACAGGTGGCGCTGAGGGACTTTCTGGCAGGGATCGCCTCTTCCCTGGACATCACTCAGCGGAATACGACGATCTTCCTCCCGTCCGGGACCCGGTATGTGAAAGTGCGCGGGGCCTCGACGGGCCTCGTGGTGGAATGGCCTCCCGGGATTCGGCGCGTGACCTGGAGCCCCGCCAAGGTGGAACAGGGGCAAGGATACACCTCCCACTGGCTCGCCTTCCCCTATGTCATTCACGTCTGTCTGCTGTCTGTCCTCGAGGGGGATGAGGCGTACCGGGGAGGCTTGGAAGAGATGCGCGTCTATTACCGGAATGCCCCGTTACGATCTCCGGACGACGTGCTTGCTGTCCCGAATCTCTTCAATGTCCAGGTAGACCCTGCCCTCGCGTCCAACTGCCGGGCGTGCCTGCGCGGGCATCC
>JAKEHP010000301.1 GCA_022614955.1 Candidatus Methylomirabilota bacterium | reverse complement strand
TCGGCCACGAACCCCACCGGGCAGATGACCACGACCCGCTTCCCCTCGGCATACAGGCGGTGAAGCACCTCCTTGAGGTCGGGCCCGAGCCACGGGTCGGCAGTACGCCCGGCGCTCTGGTACGCAAAGTCCCACCTCTCCAGCGCGGTGAGACGGGCGACCCCTTCGCACGTGCGACGGAGCTCCCGGGGATACGGGTCATCCCACTCCAGGATTTTGGCGGGCAGGCTGTGGGCGGTGAAGATCACGTGCACCGAAGCTCGCTCCGCCTCGGCCAGGCGGCCGAGGGCCTCCGTGAGCACCTCCGCGAGCGCCTGGAGGAAGGAGGGATGGTCGTGCCAGGACTCCACGAAAGTCATCGGGGGCGGGGCGGGCAAAGTGCCCAGCACCTTCTTGACGGTGTTGATATACCCGCCGATGCTCATGCGGGAGTAATGGGGGGCAAGGGCCGCAACCACGCCACGGCTGAGGCCATCGCCTGCCATCTGTGTCACCGTATCCGCGATGAAGGGGGATGCGTGTTTCATGCCGACATAGACACGGTAGGCTTCCCCCTGAGCGCCGTTCAGCACCCTCTCCAGAGCCGCGGCCTGCCGACGCGTGATGTCGAGCAACGGGGAACGCCCTCCGATGGCCCGATACCGCTCCATGAGCTCATCGAGGAGCTCCCGCGACGGCGGGCGGCCACCCCGGATGTGCGTGTAGTAGGCCTCGATCTCGTCCAGGGAGCCGGGGGTCCCGTAGGCCATGAGCAGGACGCCGATCATCTGTTGTCGCCTCAGCCTCGTGGCCGATCAGCGGAGGGCGGCCGGGCGGTGCGGTTGTGGACGCACTCCACCAGCCGGCGCAGGTGGTCAACGGGCGTCGCGGGCAGGACCCCATGGCCGAGATTGAAGATGTGGCCGGAACGGCCTCCAGCCTGGGCGAGGACCTCCAGGGCACGCCGCTCGACCAGGTCGAACGGCCCGAGCAACACCGCCGGATCGAGGTTCCCCTGGATACCGCGGCCGTCCCCCACCCACCTCCAGGCCTCGTCCAAGCGCACGCGCCAGTCCACGCCGATCACGTCCCCCCCCGCTTCAGCCATGAGCGGCAGCAGCCCTGCGGTGCCCGTGCCGAAGTGGATGGACGGGACCCCGGTTGGCCTCAGGCCGTCAAAGAGGCGGTGCATGTGGGGCTGGATGGACTCTCGGTAGTCGGCAGG
>JAKEHP010000300.1 GCA_022614955.1 Candidatus Methylomirabilota bacterium | reverse complement strand
GTTCGTGAAGTGGGGAAGCTCGGTTGCGTCGTTTGGGAGTATCGGGTCAGGGAAGCGGAACAGGTTGTCGACCCCGCGTACATCTTGCACCGAATCGTCGACCTGGAAGGCATCTGCAATCGCCTTCGCGTGGAGGCTGCGACATCCTCACCGCCCAGTCCATCCTCCTCGACCTCGGTGTGTCGTCCTATCAGCTCGACGAGTCAGGGCGGGGGTTCTCGTTCCAGGGGGAGGAGCCACTGGACATGCGGTTCGATCCCACGGCGCCCACCACCGCCGCCGACCTCCTGAACACGGTGTCCGAGGCGGACCTGGCCCGCCTCCTCCACCAGGGCGACCGTCTCCTTGGCGGCCGCCTCGTTGATGTCGGCCACGATGATGCGGGCCCCCTCGCGGGCGAAGAGGACCGCCGCCTCCCGGCCCTGGCCCATCCCGGCGCCGGTGATGAAGGCCACCTTCCCCCGCAATCGCATCCCGCTCCCCCCGCCCGGCACTAGATCCGCTCGAAGTTGCGCCACAGCTCCCAGCAGGTGACGACCTTGTCCTGGGCCTCCAGCTCCAGACGCGCCGTGTGCAGGTAGTGCGCCGCCACCTTGTCGCCGAAGGCCTCCCGGGCCGCCGCGCTCCGCTCCAGCTCCCCGATGGCCTCGCGCAGCGTCGTGGGGATCCGGGGGACCGTGGCATCCCCGTAGGCGCTCCCCTCAAACATCGGCGGCGGCTCCAGCTTCTCCGCGATGCCGTGCAGCCCCGCGGCAATGGTCGCGGCGAAGGCGAGATACGGATTGGCGTCGGCTCCCGGGATCCGGTTCTCCACCCGGAGGCTCTTCCCCTCGCCCACGACCCGGAACCCGCAGGTCCGGTTGTCCCAGCCCCAGGCGAGGCGGGTCGGGGCGAATGACCCGCCCTGGTAGCGCTTGTAGGAGTTCACGTACGGCGCGTAGAAGATGGAGAACTCCCGGGCGAGCGCGATCTGGCCGGCCAGGTAGTGACGGAACAGGTCGGAGCCGGGGTGCTTCCCCTTCTCGGCGAAGAGGTTCTTCTTCCCGGCCTTGTCCCACAGGCTGCTGTGCAGGTGGAACGATGAGCCAGCGTGGCGCATGTCGTACTTCGCCATGAAGGTGACCGCCACCCCCTTCTGCCAGGCGATCTCCTTCACGCCATTCTTGTAGATGACATGCCGGTCGGCCATCTCCAGGGCGTCGGCGTAGCGGAGGTTGATCTCCTCCTGGCCGCAGCCCCACTCCCCCTTGCTGAACTCCACCGGGATGCCCGCCCCCTCCATCCCGTTGCGCACCTCCCGGATGAAGAACTCCTCCTTGGTCGTCTGGAGGATGTGGTAGTCCTCCAGGTAATACCCGATGGGCTCCAGGTCGTGGTAGCGCTTCTTGCGGGCCGCCTCGAAGGAGTCCTTGAAGACGTACAGCTCCAGCTCGGACCCCAGCATGAGACGGTACCCGGCCGCGGCCGCCCGCGCGATCTGCCGCTTGAGGATCCGGCGCGGAGACTCCTCCACCGGCTCCCCCTCCTCGGTCTCCAGGTCGCAGAGGACCAGGGCGGTCTTCTCCAGCCAGGGGATGCGCCGGAGGGTGGCCAGGTCCGGGACCGCCTTGAAATCCTGGTAGCCGGTCTGCCAGGAGGCCAGCGCGTAGCCCGGCAGCGGCTCCATGTCCGCGTCCACAGTGAGGAGGTAGGCGCAGGCGTGCACGCCGTGGCCTCCGACCTCGTCCAGGAAGAAGCGGCCCGTCACCCGCTTCCCCATGAGGCGGCCCTGATGGTCGGGGAAGGCCACCAGGACCGTATCAATCTCCCCCTTGCGGACCAGGCTCTCCAGGGTGTTGCGGTCCAGGTTCGGAGGCACGGCGATTCCCCTTTCGCGGTCCAGCCGGCCCGCCGGAGCCGCCCTAGGAGCGGCGAGGGCTGGAGAGGTCCTCCCGGCTGTTTATCTCGTTGATGCAGGCGACACGCATGGGGTCGGCCAGGCACGGTGGGGAACGGGCGAAAGCACCCGGGAAAGCGGGCCGACGGTATCACACGGCGAGCGGGGATTCAAGGGGCGATGAAGACGTTCTTCACCTCCGTGTAGAGGTTCAGCGCGTGCATCCCCAGCTCCCGGCCGATGCCGGAGCGCTTGTAGCCGCCGAAGGGGGCCTCCACGTGGACGCTCCGGTTGCAGTTGACGCTCAGGACGCCCGTCCGCACCGCCCGCGCCACCCGGATCGCCCGGCCCACGTCCCGGGTCCAGAGAGAACCGGAGAGGCCGTAGATGCTGTCATTGGCCAGCCGGACGCACTCCGCCTCATCCCCGAACGGGATGACGCAGAGGACGGGGCCGAAGATCTCCTCCTGGGCGATCCGCATGCCGTTGCCCACATCGGCGAAGACGGCGGGGGTGAGGTAGGCTCCCCGGGCCAGAGGGCCCCGCTTGGGGACCTCCCCGCCGCACAGGAGGCGCGCCCCCTCCTCCTGCCCGATGGCCAGGTACTCCAGGACCCGCTCCCGCTGGGCCACGGAGACCATCGGGCCCACCTCGGTCTTCTCCCCGAGAGGGTCCCCCACCACCAGGCGCTTGGTCCGGGCGACGAACTTCTCCAGGAACGCGTCGATGATCTCCCGCTGGACGAAGGCCCGGCTGCGGGCGCAGCAGTCCTGGCCGCAGTTGCCGAACACGGCGTAGACGGAGCTGTCCACGGCGGCCTCCAGGTCAGCGTCCGCGAAGACGATGTTGGGGGACTTGCCCCCCAGCTCCAGGGAGACCTGCTTGATGGTGTCGGCAGCGCCCTTCATGACCT